>OMUK01000001.1 GCA_900314215.1 uncultured Prevotellaceae bacterium | reverse complement strand
AAAATATTGGGCCATTCAGAACAAAGTTTTTTCGCACTTCGTTATTGAATCTTCAAGTTGAATGCGCCGAGATTGCTCCCGAGCGGGAGGGTATGGAATTGTGGCGAGGTGATGGGCGTGAGCGGCAATTTCTTGCAGGCCGTTTATACTGAAACGGGGGGTTTTCACGTTATATAGTTAATTATGATGAAAAATAGCGTAAAGTTCAAGATATTGCTGCTTGCCGTGTGCCTGATGGGCGCGCTGCAGGCGGTGGCACAAGTGAAGATAAGCGGCAAGGTGGTCGACGAGGAGGGAAAGCCAGTGGAGTTTGCCCGCGTGAGCATCACGGGCACAGCCATTGGCGTCACGACCGACACCAAAGGCATGTATGAGCTCACGGCACCCACCCGCGACTCGGTGATGGTGCAGTTCGACTGCCTGGGCTACAGCACGGTCAAGCGCCTGCTGCTCAAGCCCACGGGCAGCGTGAGCATCAATCCCAAGCTCTACAAGAAAGCCATGGAGCTAGGCGAGGTGCAGGTGACCGAGTTCAAGAAGCAGACCAACACCATGAGCGACATCGACATCAACAACTTGAAAATGACGCCCGACATCAACGGCGGCAGTGTGGAGAGCGTGATTGCCACGCAAGCCGGCGTGTCGCAGAAGAATGAGATGTCGTCGCAATACATGGTGCGAGGCGGGGCCTACGATGAGAACAGCGTGTATATCAACGGCATCGAGGTATATCGCCCGCAACTGGTGACCAACGGTCAGCAAGAGGGCTTGAGCATCATCAACCCCGACATGGTGGGCTCGGTGCGATTCTCTACGGGCGGCTTCAATGCCGAGTATGCCGACAAGATGTCGTCGGTGCTCGACATCACCTACAAGGAGCCCGAGGCCTTTGAAGGCAGCCTCTCGGGCAGCCTGCAGGGCGGCAGCCTCTCGCTGGGCACCCACTCGGGCAAGTTCACCATGCTGCATGGCGTGCGCTACAAGAGCAACTCGTCGCTGTTGAGCTCGCTCGACAGCAAGGGTGAATACGACCCACGATACTTCGATTATCAGACGTTTATGACCTTCTCGCCCACGAGCAAATTCAAGGTGGCGGTGCTGGGCAACATCGCCCTCAACGACTACCGCTTCACCCCCAAGGACAGAGAGACGAGCTTCGGCACGTCGACCAACGTACACACCTTCAAGGTGTATTTCGACGGCCGCGAGAAGGATAAATTCCAAACCTACTTTGGTGCCCTCACAGCAACCTATAAGTTCGGCCGCGGTGCCGACCTCACCTTCCTGGCCTCGGGCTACCAGACCAATGAGCTTGTGGCCTACGACATACACGGCGAGTACTGGCTCAATGAGGCTGGCGACGACAACACAGGTGGTGAGCTGGGCGTGGGCAAGTACCACGAGCACGCTCGCAACCGCCTTAAAATCAACGTTTATAACTTCGGTGTAAAGGGCAATCTGGGACTGGGCTACAACAATTTCACCTATGGCTTCAACTATCGCAAGGACGATATCTACGACCGCTCGAGCGAGTGGCAATGGCGCGACTCGGCAGGCTACTCACTGCCCCACATCCCCGGCGAGGTGAATGTGATCTACAGCCAGCGCAGCCGCAACGACCTCAACACCTCGCGCTTCTCGGCCTTCTTGCAAGACACCTGGAAGCTCTACATGGGTGCCGGTGTGCTCTCGGTCAACGTGGGAGCGCGCATCTCGCGCTGGGACTTCAACAAGGAGACCCTGTTCTCGCCGCGCTTCAGCTTGGGTTTTGTGCCCGAGCGCAACTCGCGCCTCTCGCTGCGCCTGGCTGGCGGCGTATACTACCAGCAGCCGTTCTACAAGGAGTACCGGCAGCAGCAAGTCGACTCGCTGGGCAACTACTACATCCTGCTTAACAACAAGATCAAGTCGCCTCGCAGCATCCATGTGATTTTGGGCGGCGACTACACCTTCAGGGCTATGGACCGCCCCTTCAAGTTCACCACCGAGCTCTACTACAAGAAGCTGAGCCGCATCATCTCCTACGAGGTCGACAACCTGAAGCTCAACTACACGGGCTACAATGGCGGCGACGGCTACATCGCCGGCGTCGACCTGAAGCTCTTCGGCCAGTTTGTGGAGGGCACCGACTCTTGGATAAGCTTCTCGCTGATGAAGACGCAGGAAGACATCAACGGCGTGAAAGTGCCGCTGCCCACCGACCAGCGCTACAGCGTGGCCCTCTTCTTCACCGACTACTTCCCCAATCTGCCGCGTCTCAAGTTCAGCCTCAAGGGCGTGGTGAGCGACGGTCTGCCCACCGTGGCACCCAATCACAACCGTGCCCAGAGCTACTTTCGCCAGCCCGCCTATAAGCGCGTTGACGTGGGCCTGAGCTACGCCCTGGTCGACCGCGAGCACCGCCCCAGCACGGGCTTCCTGAGCCACTTCAAGAGCATATGGCTGGGGCTCGACGTCTTCAATCTGCTCGACATCTCCAATGTGAGCTCCTACTACTGGATAACCGACGTCAACAACATCCAATACGCCGTGCCCAACTATCTGACCCGCCGCCAGGTGAACGTGCGTCTCTCCCTGTCGTTCTAATCGCTGGGCGCTCAATCTCCCCACAAGTGGGGATGGAAGGTAAAAAATATCCTCACATTTGGGGATATTTTTTTTGGCAGGGTGGCGGTAATTTTGCACCAGATAAACTAGAAGAAGGCGTAAAAAATCAAAAGATTATGATTGCTGACATTATTATTGCCATCATTGCGTTGGCACTCATCTTGGCCATCAGGCATTTCATCAATTTCAGTCACGGCGATTGCGGCTGTGGGGGCGGCAAAAATTGCAAGCATATCTACGACAAGAAGGCAAAAGATTGAGACTCGATTTTGACGCGAATTGATGGAAAACCCAAAAATGCGTATCTTTGTTAAAAAAATATGGATAAAATACTTTTTGACAAGCGGCATCGCCTTGCCGACGTCATCACCGCCTATCCCAGCTTGCTGCTCACGCTGCAACGCGTGGGCATCCCCCTGGGGTTTGGCGACAGCACCATCGAGGCCGTGTGCAACAAGCACAACGTCGACACCGATTTCTTCCTGCTCATGTGCAACGTGCAGGCCCACAACGACTATGTGCCGTCGATTGCCACCATCAAGGCTACCAACATGAGCGGGCTTGTGCCTTATCTCGAGGCAAGCCACAACTACTACATGACCAAGCGCCTGCCCCACATCGCCGAGCATATAGGCCGCATCGCCCAGCAGCTGCCAGGCGAGCGGGTGCAACGTGCCTTCGAGGCTTTCTTCCAAGCCTACCAGGCCGAGATTGAGTCGCACTTTGCCGACGAAGAGAAAAACGTGTACCCCTACATCCTGGAGCTGCAACAGGGCCGCAGGGGCAATTACAAGATACGCGATTTTCTGGCCCTGCACGGCAACTTGCAAGACAAGCTCGACGACCTCACTCAAATCATTTTCAAGTATCTGCCCGCAAGCGTGACGAGCGACGACTCGATCGACGTGGTGCTCGACATACTCCAGCTCTCCAGCGACTTGAAAAAGCACAACTTGATTGAGGAGAAAGTCATGGTTCCCTACGTGGAATTGATTGAAAAGAAGGTGAAATGAAAACTAAAATATTAATTGTAGAGCCTTCGGAAGTCATCGTTGAGGGGCTGAAGGCTGTATTGGGAAAGCAAACGCGCTTTTCCCTGCTATCACCCTTGGCCGACCTCGATGACATTGAGGGTAAATGTGCCGCACTCAAGCCCGACGTCGTGATTGCCAACCCCACGCTGGCTCCCGACGTTGCCACCCTGCTGCGGCCGCTCTATCTCAAAACTGCGGCACTGGTGTATCAATATGTAGAGCCGTGGCGGCTGAGCGGTTTCGACTTGGCCATCGACATACGCGAGAGCGCTGGCACTATTGTGAAACACCTGGTGGAGCTCATCGAGCGCAAATCGGAGCAAAACGTATCCAAGAAAATCACCAACTACGACCTCACCAAGCGCGAGACCGCAGTGCTCATCGAAGTGGCCAAGGGATTGACCAACAAGGAGATTGCCGACAAGATGAACGTCTCGGTGCACACGGTGATCTCTCACCGCAAGAATATCATGCACAAAACCGGCATCAAGTCGGTCGCCGGTCTCACCGTCTATGCCATGCTCAACAACCTCATCGAGGAATAACCACAGCAACCGTGGCTCAACCTGCCTATAATTGATGCACATTGCCTGGAGATGCGGCAATGTGCAAAATTTATTTTAATCTAAAATTGCATTTTTTAGTCTAATAAGGTGCATTATAAATTGCAAATCGGTGTTATATTTGCAGAAAGATAATTATAGGGAGAAAATGATTATGAAACGACTTGTTTTCGCATTATCGATATTGATGGCTGGCGCAGCCTGGTGCTGTGCGCAATCAACTACGGCTACTCCGGCAGCTGCCGATGGCGGCCACGACGATATTTACTACCAGGCGCCCGACACTGTGGCACTCGTCTCGGTCGACAAGATCAAAGACAAAGACACCAAAAAGGCCGTGAAGGCCGAGATAGGGACCGCGCGCTTTCAGAAGGCTGCACGCGCCATGCGCGACGGCTACTTTGTGCTCATGGCCAGCAGCGTGAGCCACAGCCCCAGCGGCGCCATCAACCCCAGTGCCGACGAGCAATCCAACTTCTTGCTGGTGCAGGGCAATCAGGGCATATTCCAAACTGCCAGTCGTGGCATCAATCCCGGGCTCAACAATCTGGGCGGATTCACCTTCTCGGGACGCGTGGGCACGCCAAGATTCAGCTCCAACAAGAAGGGCGACCTCTTCATGACCTACACCCTGGTGGGCAGCGACGTGAACTGCGACGTGTATATCACCCTCTTCCACGGCAGCGGCGAGGCCACAGCCACAGTAACTCCGGCACTGGGACACGGCAGCTTCACCTTGCGCGGCAAGCTGCGTCCCTACAATGCCAGCAAGCAACACTCCCGCAAGTAGCACACGCAGGCTGGGCATGCGCCCCCTGTAGAGAGATATCAAGCCCTGAATTTCGGCAGAAACTCAGGGCTTTGATTTTGATTTTTTTGCGCAAAAAGAGCTGTCCTGACTTTGGCGTCGCGTCCCCCTCCCCCAAAAAAAATTGTATTCATTGGTAGCTGCAATTGGCAGGGTGCGGCCCTAGTGACCGTCGCAGGGAATGATATCGATTGTTTTTTAACATTGACATCTACAATGCAACAAAGTTCACAAATACAAACTTGCGGTTCTACCATGGCGGCGACTTCGCCAATGCGTCACCTCAAAACAGTAGTTAAACCTTATAACGTATTGAATACCAATTGATGTCTTTTGTGTACTGCTACAAAGCGACGAAGTCAGGAAGTGCTGTTTTTTGTACGCCTTAATGTAGAAAATGAAAAGTGGCTGCCTGTTGCGACAGCCACCTTTTATATATTTTTTATAGTAGACTCTTGATTTTTTCAATTGGCAATCCCGTGTCGCGGGCAACGTCTTCGATCGACTTGCCGCGGTCAAGATCCATCTTTATGAAAGTGGCAAGAATATGGTCTTGCTCGGCTATTTTATTGTCTTGCTCCTTGAGCTTGTCGTCCTTCTCCTTGAGCTTGTCGTCCTTCTCCTTGAGCTTGTCGTCCTTCTCCTTGAGTTTGTCGTCCTTCTCCTTGAGCTTGTCGTCCTTCTCCTTGAGCTTCACATCTTGCTCCTTGAGTTTGTCATCTTGCTCCTTGATTTGCTTATCTTGTTCTTTGAGTTTCTTGTCGCGCAGCATGATGGCGGTGTCGCGGTCTTCAAGGGCTGAGAAGTACTCGTCTTCAACGTTCATGTCTTGACGCAGTTCGGCATCGGCAGCGGCGGCTGTGAGGCGATGTATCATGTACATCATCTCGGGGTCGTCGGAGTATTTCGACTCGTCGATGTGCAGAATATGGGGATTGTGCTCGTCACGTATGCTTTGGTCGAAGATGCTCAACACCTTGTCGAGTTTGTTGTTGACCTTGCCGTGCAGCAGGGGTATCTGCACAAAGATGCTGTCGTGGGTGAGGCTCTCGACAAAACCGTTGGGCAGACCCTTGCTCACCTCATTGCCATCGTAGTCGTAGGCCTTGTGGTCGATATAGATCACGGGCTCCTCGATGTCGCCCAGCCGATGGCCGAGCAAGTATACAGCAACCATGGGCAGAGCAAAGCGCTCGTGGTTGTTCTCCTTGGGCACATTCTCGGCATTGGCATACTGTGCACCGAGATACTGGCGAAAACGCAGCGTCTCGGTCTCAAGCCATGTCTTCTGCAACTCAATGAGAACCAGCTTCTCGTTTCCGTCGGCCTCACGAATGTGAGCGCCGAAGTCGATGCGGAACATAGATATCTGGTTTCGGCTGCCATTGGTGTACTCGTGCCGGCGCACTTCCACCTTCACCACATCCTTCTTGAGTAATGCCGAGAGCAGGGTGCGGGTGATGCGTTCATCTTCAAGCAAGTACTTAAAGATGCTGTCGTAGATGGGGTTGGCAATGGTAATCATATCTTTTCCTCCCTTTTGCTACAAAGATAACATTTATTTCCGTATTTGCAAGCGTTTAGCCAAAGAATATCAGCAAAGTAAGTGCAGTTTTCTCTCACTTGGCGGGCGGCTGCCTAGGCCAGTTTACTCGACGATCACAGTTTTGGTAGTATAGTTGGAGTAAACGATGATCTGAATGCCTTTTTCGCTCTTGGTCACAGGCAGGCCTTGCAGATTGTAGCGGGCTACCTCGGTTGCCTCGTCGTCGCCGGCGGCAACCGTGGGGACGCTGGCCGAGCCCGAGCCTGGCTTCGACATGATGATGGTCTCGTAGGTGATGGGAGTGCCGGTACTGCTGCTGGCCGATGAGGTCGACATTTGCTCAATCGAGTAGCCTAGCGTGCTGAGCTTGGTGAGCAGGTTGCCAATATACATCACATCGGCCGTGCCGTATTCCGACTGTATTCCATCGGGAATATTGCCGGAGATATAGATGGTTTGGCCGTAGCCGAATTTGTTGGACTGGGGGCGGTCCAGGCCGTATACGTATAGATTCAAATACGACTTTTGAGCAAGCGCGCTGCCAGCTATTGCAAGCAGCATCGCAAAAATCAAAATTAATCTTTTCATAGTTAGCAAATTTAGATGGTGGTAACTACAATTTAATTTCTATCGACAACACTGGCTATTCCAGCATTTTCAGGAACTCATCCTCATTCACGATGGGGATGCCGAGCTTGGTGGCTTTCTCAAGCTTGGCGGGGCCCATGTTCTCGCCGGCAAATACAAAGCTGGTGGCCTTGGAGATACTGCTCACGTTCTTGCCGCCGTTTTGCTCAATCATGGCTTTGTACTCGTCACGCGAGTGGTGGGCAAAGACGCCGCTTATCACGATTTTCTTGCCCTCGAGTTTGCTGGTGTGGTTGGCAAGCTCCTCCTGGCTGAGCGACATTTGCAGACCGGCCTTGCGCAGGCGCTCCACGATGTCGCGGTTGCCAGGCACCGAGAAGTACTCCACAATCGATTCAGCGATTTTTGGTCCTATCTCGGGTATGGCAGCCAGTTGCTCGGCTGGCATGGTCATGAGGTTGTCGATATTTTTCACGTTGCGGGCCAGCACCCGGGCCGTGGTTTCGCCCACATAGGAGATGGAGAGAGCAAAGATGACGCGGGCAAAGGGCACCTGGCGCGAAGCCTCCAAGCCGCGCAAGATGCGTGAGGCGGCTTTCTTCTGGAAGTGCTCCAGCTTGAGCAGGTCGTTGCCAGTGAGGTCGTAGAGGTCGGCGATGTTGTTGACCAGTCCGCTCTCGTGCAGCTGCACGGCCACCTCCTCGCCTATGCCGTCGATGTTCATGGCGTGGCGGCCCACAAAGTGCTCGATGCGGCCCGTGATTTGCGGCGGACACCCATATTTGTTGGGGCAAACCCAGGCTGCCTCGCCCTCCACGCGCTTGAGCGGCGTGCCGCATGCCGGGCAGTGGGTCACAAACTCGATGGGCTTGCTGCCGGGCTTGCGCTGCTTGAGGTCGACGCCCACAATCTTGGGTATGATCTCGCCGCCTTTTTCCACATAGAGGTAGTCGCCGTCGTGAATGTCGAGTTGGCGTATGATGTCCTCGTTGTGCAGCGAGGCACGTTTCACAATAGTCCCCGAGAGCAGCACGGGATCGATATTGGCCACCGGGGTGATCACGCCCGTGCGCCCCACCTCAAAGGAGATGTGCCGCAACTGCGAGCACTCGCGCTCGGGGGCAAACTTATAGGCGATGGCCCAGCGTGGGGCCTTGGCTGTGCTGCCCAGCATCTGCCACTGGGCGATGGAGTTGAGTTTAAACACCAGTCCGTCGGTGGCAATGGGCAGGTTTTTGCGCTCCTTGTCCCAGTAGTTGATGAAGTCGACCACCGAGTCGATCGAGGGCAGCATGGTGTGCCCAGCCACCTTGAATCCCCAGCGTTGCAGGGCCTCCATACGTTCCACGTGGGTGGGTATGGTGATGGCGTCGCCCAGCAGGAAATAGAAGTAGGCGTCGAGGCCGCGACGCGACACCTCGGCGCTGTTTTGCATCTTCAGCGTGCCGGCGGCGGCGTTGCGCGGGTTGGCAAAGAGGGGCTCCTCGTTGTACTGCCGCTCCTGGTTGAGACGCTCAAAGTTTTTCCACGGCAGCAGTATCTCGCCGCGCACTTCAAACTTGTCGGGCCAGTCGCCAGGTTGCAGTTCCAGCGGCACGCTCTTGATGGTAATCACATTGGCCGTGACATCGTCGCCGCGCACTCCGTCGCCGCGGGTCACGGCACGCACCATGCGCCCGTGCTCATAGGTGACCGAGATGCTCGTGCCGTCGTATTTCATCTCGCCCACGATTTGCACCTGGTCGCCGCCCAGGCCGTCCTTGGCCCGGCGCAGGAAGTCCTGCACCTCCTCAATCGAGTAGCTGTTGCCCAGGCTCTGCATGGGGCGCTCGTGCACCACTTGCTTGAAGCCTTGGCTCAGGTCGCTGCCCACGCGCTGTGTGGGCGATAGCGGGTCGAAGCACTCGGGGTGGGCTTTCTCCAGGTCCTGGAGCTCACGCATCATGTGGTCATACTCCTGGTCGCTTATCACGGGCTGGTTGAGCACATAGTAGTTGTAGTTGTGGCGGTTGAGCTCGTCGCGCAGTTGCGCAATGCGCTTCACGTCGTGGTCGTTCTGCTGGGCAAATAAATCATCCATCGTGGAAAAGTTGTTGTTTTATTGAGCAAATTTAGCGAAAAATATGCAAAATCTGAGCTCTTCTCGCCCCAGTAGGTGATTTTTTTGATTTGCAGGCACAGTTGCATGGCGGGCTGTTGCCCTTGGCAAGCCTGAGCGCTTAACAACAATTAACGCGCCTTGATGCAGTAAAACGCCCTCAGCGCGGTTGTATAACTGTAGACGGGATAAAAATCACAGTCCGGCTAAACCCCTAATAAAAATGATCAAATAAAAGAAAGCGTATGATGATGATGAAGAAACGATTGCAAACGGCCACATTGCGGCACATCGCCGCCGTGATCCTGATGTGCCTCATGGTGACCGGCATGATGGTGTCGTGCGGTGATTCTGAGGATGGCGACTGGGATCCCATGAAGTGGAAGATACCGGCCAATGTGACCAAGGTGGGCGACAACTTCCAGGTGGCAGCCAGTGGCGACTCGGTGGTATTTGCCTGCAAGAACTACGATGGCTTCTGGTATAATATGGCCGAGTACTCCCTGGGCGACAGCATCCACACGGCCTATAGTTGGCAATATTCCAGCGATGGCCATCACAAGTGGCTTGAGCTTGATGAAGCAGAAAGGACTGCTACCCCTGTGAACGAGGACTCCATCTCGTGGGAGGCCAAATCTGAAGGAAACCTGCTCATAGCCGTGTTCAAGCCCAACGACACGGGCATGGAGAGAAAGCTCAAGCTCTACGTTGAGTGTGGCGATGCCTTCGGCCACATCACCCTAGTCCAGCCCCCGCTCGGCACTGCAGGCAAGTGACGCGCGACTACAACACAACGAGAGAGGGGGACAATGGCTATCGTGAAGCCACTGTCCCCCTCTCCTGTTATGGGGTAGTGTGCCGGTAGCGATTAAGCCATGGCGTTGTCTTTCACCTCCCAGCCCAGAGCCGAAGCACCCAGGATGGCAGCATCGCTCTCCTTCATCTCGCTGAGCATGATCTTGGTCTTGCCCTTGTAGATGCCGAGCACGTTTTTCTCGTAGGCTTCCTTGATGGGGTTCATGATGAGGTCGCCGCTCTTGGTGAGGCCGCCGAAGAGCACAAAGGCCTCGGGGCTCGAGAAGGCGGTAAAGTCGGCAAGCGCCTCGCCCAGGATGGTGCCTGTGTAGTCGAAGATTTCCTTGGCCAGCTTGTCGCCTGCGATAGCACAGTCATACACGTCCTTAGAGGTGATTTCCTCGATGTCGTAGTCGCGCAGTTTCGACTCGTCGTCGCGTATCTCGAGAAACTCGCGTGCCGTGCGGGCTACACCGGTAGCCGAGCAGTAAGCCTCGAGGCAGCCCGTGCGGCCACAACCGCACACGCGGCCATTTTTGCGCTTTACAATCACGTGGCCCAGCTCGCCAGCGAAACCGTCGTGGCCATACACCATCTGGCCGTTGATGACGATACCGCTGCCCACGCCAGTGCCCAGTGTAATCATGATGAAGTCCTTCATACCACGAGCTGCACCGTAGGTCATCTCACCGATGGCTGCGGCGTTGGCATCGTTGGTGATGATGCAAGGAATGCCAAATTTCTCGCTTATCATGTCGGCAAAAGGAATGTTGCCCTTCCACGGCAGGTTGGGTGCATCCTCAATCACGCCGGTGTAATAGTTGGCGTCGGGGGCTCCCACGCCAATGCCTTGAATTTTGCCTACTGCATCGTTGGCAGTCATCACACGAGTAATCTCGGTATAGAGTTCGTCGATATAGTCCTTAATATCAGCGTGCTTCACTGTTTTGATCGAGTCACTTGCAATCACGTTGCCACGAGCGTCTACGATACCGAAGGCGGTGTTGGTACCGCCCATGTCGATACCTATAACATAAGGTTTTGCCATGTTTAAATAAATTTTAAGTTTAAAGATGTGTTAAATTATATCTAATTTACAAAGGTAACTTTTTTTGCCAAGATATAATATTAAAAAGTCTTATTTTTTCGATAATTACGCCATAAAATCACACACGAAACTAAGGCCCTATAGCAAAGGGTAGCAGTGAAAATGCCAGGCTGCAATAGCATCGTAAAGCCACGGGCAACAGGCCTATGCATCACGCTACTGTGCCCCTTTCTCCACATCCTCCACGTGAAGTTCTCAAGATGCATCACAACAAAGGAAATGGCTGGATGGGGCATGTGTGAGCCTCATCCAGCCATGATTGTCACTGGCGCTGCCAGCGTGCTATTTCACCATCTTGGTCGCACTCGTGGTGCCGTCGGTGTAAAGGGTGACCACTATGTTGATGCCCTCGTGGGGCATTGCCGAGCCGCGGCCAGCCAGGTCGAAGTAGGTGACACGCTTCACGCCCTTGGTTGCAACTCGCTCGTCGACGCCCGTGCTCGGGATTTCAACCTTGATCAAGTTGGAAGCTTCGGAATACACATAGATGATTTCGCCGGTGTAGTCGACCGAGCGGCAAGCCGACTGCACGGTATAGCTGTAGCTCACATTCTCGCCCATGGGGTCGAGGCCGGTCACGTCGGCCTGAGTGCCCTCGATTTCGGTCGAATGCAAGGGAGCAACGACCTCGTAGCCGGCAGGTAGCACTTGGGCAATGGCCATGTCGTCGATAAAGACTTTGTTTTTGCCCGTGTAGCACACGCGCACGGCAGTGCTGGCAGCGCCCTTGGTGAAGTTCACCATGTAGGGCTTGAAGCCAGCCGTGAGGGGCTGGATGACGCTCTCAAGCACCTGGTTCTGAGCGTCGACGAGTTGCACTTGCACGGTGTCGACGATATCCTGGCCAAACTGCTGTGCAGCCATGTTGATGGTGGCTTGCAGCTTGCCGCCGTCGCTTGACAGGTCGAGGTAGGGCGTGGTGAGCGTGGCCTCGCCGCCGTAGGGCGAGAGACCGATGGTGCCGGCGGCAAACACGTGGTTCACGCCATACCAGCCCGACTGATGGGTGTAGTCGTCGAGATACTCTTGCAGACGGCCAAACTCGACGCTCGTGAATGTGCCCTTGGTCACTCGCGAGAAGTCCTCGCTGAGCAGCGTGGTCAAGCCCGTCGAGGTGATGCGGGTGTTCTTGTACACGTTGAGCTTGTAGAGCTCGGCGTCGGGCACGCTCTTCCAGTTGGCTGTGAAGCCCGTCTCGGTCACGCCGGTGGCAGGGGTGGCCACAGGAGCATCGATGCTCGACACCACCTTGATCACCTCGATTTCGTCGCTGTAGTCGCTCACGGCAGTGCCATTGGTGGCACGCACCACATAGTAGTATTTCTTGCTGGCGTCGAGGCCTGTCACCTTGCGCGAGGTGGTGGTCACCGTGTCGTTGTGCAGCACATAGTCGCGGTCGTTGCCGCTCTTGGCGTAGACGTCGAGCAAGTAGGACTTGGCGCCCGACACGCGCGACCAGCGGGCCGTGAACGAGGTGCCGTCGGCCTTGGTGGGTTGCAGCGCCTCGGGCACGGGGAAGAAGTCGGCGCTGGTTTCTACCTTGATTTCATCGATCATGATGCCTTCGTAGGTGATGTAGGGCTCTACACGCACATAGCTCGACGACGTGCCGCCCGCTGTGACAAGCGACAGCGTGTGCCACTCGTTGTCAAATACATACATGTCCTTGGTGGTCGTGTAGCCCAGTTTCACTCTCACAACGCCGCCAGTTGCCGCCATCGACTTGACCCTGACTGTGATGCGCACAATGCCCGAGTTGGCCGACATGTTGTAGCGGCTCGACTGCAGGTAGCCATTGTCGCCAATGAGGAGTTTGCCGCCGGCCTGATACAAGTTCTTTCCACTCCAGCCCTTGAGCGTCTGGCTCAACTTGGTGGAGATGTCGGTAGTCGACGGGGTTTGCTCAGTGCCTTCGGTAAAGGCGCTGAAGTCTTCAGAGAAAATGAGTGTGGGCTCGGCAGCGCCCATGGTCATGACCGCCGCAAGGGCAATCATCATCGCTAATAGAATTCTTTTCATGATTGGGGGTTTTTTTGAAATTTTTCCGCCGCCGGGAGCCATCCTCTTAGTGCGAGAGTGGATTTTTCCTGTATCGGGGGTGGGGGTTAGTTGAAAATAAGTAGTGTAATAAAAAATCATAACGGTGAGCGCACTATCATTGCTTGGGTTTAAAGGGAGCAACATCAAACCGTTGTTATATTCAGTGAGGGGGGTAGAACGGTACATAAAAAGCGCGCATGGGGTGGCTGGTCAACTTGATGGCTAGTGCACTCACGTGCGCGCTGTAATTTTTTTTTCTCAGCGACTGCAGGCGGCTGCTCAATCAGTGAAGGCGTTCCAGCCTTGAGCCTTGATGGGGAGCTCGTCGTTGCCCTCGCGGTCGATCATGTAGGCGCCAAGCTCGGGTTTGGTGATGCGCCCTATGATCTTGGAGGTCTTCATCTGTGCGGCCTTCTCGTGGTCGGCAAGGGGCACGGTGAAGAGCAACTCGTAGTCCTCGCCGCCGTTCATGGCGCAGGTCACGAGGTTCATGTTGAGTTCCTCGGCCATGATGGCGGTCTGGTAGTCGATGGGGATGCGCTCCTCGTAGACGCGGCAGCCCACATTGCTGTCTTTGCATATGTGCAGCAGTTCGCTCGACAGGCCGTCGCTCACGTCCATCATGGCGGTGGGCTGGATGCCCAGCTCGTGCAGCTCGGCAATCACATCGCGGCGGGCCTCGGGCTTGAGCTGGCGCTCGAGTATGTACTCCTTGCCGGCGAAGTCGGGCTGGAAGTCCTTCTGTCCTGCTCCTGCCTCACGCTCGCGCTCAAGCAGTTGCAAGCCCATGTAGGCCGCGCCCAGGTCGCCGCTCACACATATCAGGTCGGTGTCGCGGGCGCCGTTGCGGTACACGATCTTGCCCTCCTCGCCCTTGCCGATGCAGGTGATTGAGATGATGAGGCCGGTGACCGAGGCCGAGGTGTCACCGCCCACCAGGTCGACACCATACTCGTTGCAGGCGAGCAAGATGCCGGCATAGAACTCATTGATGTGCTCCACGGTGAAGCGCTTGGAGATGCCCAGCGACACGGTGATTTGCTCGGGCTTGCCATTCATGGCATACACGTCGCTGAAGTTGACCACGGCTGCCTTGTAGCCCAGGTGCTTGAGGGGCGTGTAGGTGAGGTCGAAGTGGATGCCCTCGAGCAGCACGTCGGTGGTGACCAGCGTGCGCATCTTGGCATCGCCGCTGTAGTCGAGCACGGCGCAGTCGTCGCCCACACCATATTGTGTGGTCTTATTTTTGATTTTAAAATCGCGGGTGAGCTCGTCGATGAGGCCAAACTCGCCCAGGGTGCTGATTTCGGTTTCTGAATCTCCTTGCATGATGATTTCTTTATGATTTTTTAGCTGTGCTATAATTCCTGAAATTGATTGATGAGCTCCTTCATGATGAGCGACATGCGTGGCTCGGCTGCGGCTGCGGCCTTTTGCACGTCCTCATGCGACACTTTATCGACCTCGGCGCCTCCGCCCAGGTCGGTGATGACCGAGATGCCAAACACCTCCATGTCCATGTGGCGTGCCACAATCACCTCGGGCACGGTGCTCATGCCCACAGCGTCGCCGCCTATCACGTGGAAAAATCGGTACTCGGCCGGCGTCTCAAAGGTTGGGCCTTGCACGCCCACATAGGTGCCCTCGACCACCCTGATGTCGTGAGCCCGGGCTATTTCCTTGGCCTTGGCTATGAGGCGGTGGCTATAGGGCTCGTCCATGGCTGGGAAGCGCGGGCCCAGCTCGCTGTAGTTGTGGCCTCGCAGCGGGTGCTCGGGAAAGAGGTTGATGTGGTCGGTGATAATCATGAGGTCGCCTATCTTGAAATTGGGATTCATGCCGCCCGAGGCGTTCGACACAAAGAGCGTCTTCACCCCCAGGGCATGCATCACACGCACGGGGAAGGTCACCTCTTTCATCGAGTAGCCCTCATAGTAGTGGAAACGGCCTTGCATGGCCATGATATACTTGTTGCCCAGGTAGCCAAATATGAGCCGCCCCTTGTGGCCTTCCACGGTCGATACCGGGAAATTGGGGATGTCGCGATAGGGAATGTCGACATCCATCTTGATGTGCTCTACCAGCTCACCTAGCCCGGTGCCCAGCACGATGGCTGTCGTGGGCAGATGGCTCACCTTAGTCTTGATGAAGTCGGCCGACTGGTTTATTCTTTCAAGCCAATTGATATTGTCGTCTTGCATAATCTAAGTGTTTTTGTTCAATTCATGTGAAGTATAGTATATATGATATAGCACCCCGCTGGTTAGGCCTCGATGTGGCGCACCAGTTCGGGAATGAACTCACGGTCCTCATAGTTGAGAAATCCCACGCGTATGGGGATGTAGTAGATGTAGTCGCGCATCTCGGGCGGGAAATAGGCGTTGTTGTAGATGCGCACGGCATCCTTCTCGGTGGTGACGATAAACTTGCGGCGGCCCTTCTCTTGATTATACACACGCATGATGTCCTTGAAGTCTTCGCGGGTGTAGTCGTGGTGGTCGTCGTAGTGCATCACCTTGACGCCTGCCTGAAACTGGCGCAGATAGCGCACAAACGGGCGCTGGTTGGCAATGCCGGTCAGGCCCAGCACAAAGTCGTCGGCCGAGAGCCACGACAGGTTGTCGAGCTTCACGTTGGCCAGGGGAAACACCGGCTTGGGTGTGCCGTAGTTCACGTTGGAGAAGAAGAGCTCGGTCGAGGGGAACAAGCCCAGTTTTTCCTTGATGAGCTTGATGTCGATAGGCTTGATGTCGTTGGGACACTTGGTCACTACCACCATGTCGGCAGCCTTCACCATGCGATACATGGGCTCGCGCAGTGTGCCCAGGGGCAGCAGCGCGTCGTTGTAGGGCATGCGGTTGTAGTCGCAGAGCACAATATTCACCTTGGGCTTCACATAGCGGTGCTGGAAGGCGTCGTCGAGCACAAAGAGGTTGATGCGGGGGTCGATGTTCAGCATTTCCTCGATGCCCTGGCGCCGGCTCTCGCACACGGCCAGAGCGATGTGCCCCATGAATTTGTGATATATCTGGTAAGGCTCGTCGCCTATGTCGCGTGGCGTGAGCGTCTCGCGAGCCATGATGAAGCCCTTGGTCAGGCGCTTGTAGCCACGGCTGAGCACCCCTATGTGGTATTGCGGGTAGCTGTCGAGCAGCCCCTCGATGATGTATTCCACATGAGGCGTCTTGCCGGTGCCGCCCACGGTGATGTTGCCCACCGAGACGATGGGCACATCGTAGCTTTTCGACTTCAGGATGCCGGCGTTGAAGGCTGCATTGCGGCACCACACCCCAAAGCCATAGCACCACGAGAATGGCTTGAGCACAGCATCGACTATGCTCTTGCGCTGTTGCTTATTTAATATTTTAGAGAAATCAACCACTGCTTGTGTGAATGATAACTATTTTTTCGGTTTTACTTGATTTCAAATGGTTGCATGAGGCACAACACGTGGCGTCGGCTCGTGAGGGCCTGCAATTGTTCGTAATAGGTGTAGAACATGCCCATGTGCTCCTTGAGCTGCTCTTGCTGCTTCATGCTGTAGTAGCTGGTGAGCATCGAGCTGAAGTCTTGTTTGAGCGTGGGGTATTCTTTCACCTCATAGTAGCCAGTATTGAGACTAACATCCTTGGCAACCCACTCGATAGCTGCCTCGAGTGAGCCAAACTCGTCGACGAGGCCAATCTTCTTGGCGGTGATGCCATCCCACACACGCCCCTCGGCAATCTTTTTCACCGAGTCCTGGCTCATTTTGCGGCCTGCGGCCACTCGCTTGGTGAAGAGGTCGTAGCCGTGGTTGATATAGTTCTGCATGGCTGCATATTGCACGGGGGTCAATGGCTGGGAGATGATGCCATAGTCAGTCGCCTTATCGGCATTGGCGTTGGTCTTGACCACACTCATGTTCACCCCCAGCTTGTTCTCGATGAGCTGCTGGGCGCATGGTATCATGCCAAAGATGCCAATGCTGCCCGTGATGGTAGTGCTGTCGGCAAAGATGCGCTGGGCACCGCACGAGATGTAGTAGCCGCCCGATGCGGCATAGTCGCCCATCGACACGGCCACGGTCTTGCCCTCCTTCTTGAAGTCCTCCAGAGCCGCCCATATCTGTTCTGAGCCGAAGGCGCTGCCGCCGGGAGAGTTCACGCGCAACACGAGGCCCTTCACGTCATTGTCGTCTTTCAAATCCTCGATGGTATTCACCAGCTCTTCGCTGTCGATGTTTTCACCCGAGCTCATGGGCGACGGCGTGCCATCGATCTCGCCCACGGCATATACTACTGCGATGATGCCATCCTTGTTGCTGCCGCTGTCGTAGCTAGAGGCTACAATTGCAGGCGTGGCCAGGCGCAGGTCGTCGTCCTTGTTGAGACCCTCTATGGCGCGTATCTTGGCTTCCATCTGGGGGCGATAGCAAGTGCCGTCGATCAGGCGGTTGGCTTTCAGCGTCGCGGGAGTGAAGGTGAGCATGATGCTGTCGGCTAGCGAGTTGAATTTTGCCTGGGCTATGCCGCGGCTCTTGGCCATCTCCTTGCTCATCACGCCCCACAAGTTGCCCAAGTATAGGGTCTGCTGTTCGCGGTTGGCAGGACTTATGCTGTCGAGCATAAAGGGCTCAACGGCGCTCTTGTAGGTGCCCACGCGCAAGATTTGCACCTGCACGCCCACCTTGTCGAGCAATTGCTTGAAATAGGGTGTGACCGATGCCAAGCCGTGCACGTCGACAGCGCCCACAGGGTTGAGCAGCACGCTGTCGGCAGCCGTTGCCACGTAGTAGTCGCCTTGTGCATAGGCCTCGTGGCCATAGGCAATCACAGGCTTGTGGCAGCTTGCCTTGAAGTCGAGCAGGGCCTTGCGTATCGTGCGCAGTGTGGCAGGTGCGGCTTGTGCCCCCTGGCAGTCGATGAAGATGCCTTTGATTTTATTCTCGGTCTTGGCCACCTCTATGGCCTTCACGATGTCGGCCAGCGACGAGGTCTCCTCCTGGCCTTGTACCATTGCCAGCATCGAAGCGGCTGTAGTGCCCTCGGCACTGCGCTCCTCGATGGGGCCGCTGAGCTTGATGTAGAGCATCGACTTGTCTTGTATCGACTGCATTGGGTTGCTGGCAAAGGCCGCCATTATAGAAAAACTGACTGCTACTGTGCACAGGGTGAATATGGCCAATGCCAAAAAACCTCCCACAAAGGAGCCACACACAGTCAGTATAAACCTCTTCATCATAAGGCAATAAGAATTAAGTCCTCTAAATTATTAATTTTCAATTTTTATATTGATAAGCATTGCCGCGCCTGGCCTGCGCTATCGCAGCAAGGCACACCTATCAAACTACAAAGTTAATCATTTATTTCACATTTTCCACTTCCCCTCCAAATTTTCTTTGCCATTCAAAGCAATATTGTCCTAAATAAAATTCAGGGGATGGGCAAAGGTGCAGAATAACAATACCCTGCAAGAAACGGGATGAGA
>OMUK01000042.1 GCA_900314215.1 uncultured Prevotellaceae bacterium | reverse complement strand
CAGCCGCCGTTGGAAGCTTTGGTTAACTCCCTCCTCGTAGCTCATGTATAGCACCCTGCCGTAGTTGCACAACTCCTTGGCCAGCTGCATCACAAACGAGCTCTTGCCGCTCGCGCTCGCTCCGCTGATAAACCACCGGGCGTTGTCGGCAGGATAGCCGAAAGGCAAGCTCCATTTTTCACTCCAAGGCAGTGTCACCCACTTCTTTGCCTCGATGTCTCGCACGCTGTATGCTCGCTTGCTCATCCCCGTTTGCCCTTTTCCTTCTCGTTAAACTTCTTCAGCTCTCTCACTAGCACATTGGCTAGGCAGATGCTGGTCAGGGCGGCCGACGAGGGCATGCACCCATCTGGCGTGTTGGTCAACACCATCGAGTATATCGACCTTGCCACCTCGTATCTGCGCTGCTCCCAGTCTATCTCACACATTTCGCGGTGTATGCCCGCACTGGCATCCGTTGCCTGCATCTCTATCTTTTTCTTCACTCTGCTGTCATTTTAAGCTTTTCAATTTCCGTGTACACTCTCCGCAAGCCGCCCTTGCTCCGTCTCACAATGCCAGAAATGTCGGCACCTTCGGGGGCATTGACTTTCGCCACTATGCGTGCCTGGACGCTCAGAAATTGCTCGCGCTCCTTTGCATCGTCGGGGGTTACCTTCGAGTAGTGGTTGCCGTAGCGGGAGAAGATTTCGGTGTAGCCCACCATCTTCAGGTCGATGCTCCGCCGTATGCGTTCCTTCAGCCCGTCCGCTCCCATCATATACCAGGCACAGCTGCGCTCCGTGGCGTTCCACATCGCCTTCAGCTCAAGCATTGCCTCGTTCTTCAGGTCGCCAGCCTCATCAAGTATCACCAACGGGTGGTCGATACTGCGCAGGTAGTAGCACAGGTCCTCATACACGTTGTGGTACCAGCCGCCGCTCGACACACCGAACTCGCTCGCTATCCTCCTCACCAGCTGGGTCTTTGTCTTTACCTGTGAGCAGTCGATATACACGGCGTTCTTATGGCTCCTCACGTAGTACTTCGCCGTGAACGTCTTGCCGATATTCGGGATGTCTACCAGTATCGCGCTCAGGCTCGATTGCTGGCTCAGCTCCAGCTGTGCCGTGATGAAGTCAAAGGTCGGGGTCTTCGCAGCCTTCCACTCCATGCCAGCCCTCAGGCTCACGTTTAGCTTTCTTGCAATGCTTATCCAGTTGCCGTCGCTCAATGCTTTTTCGGTCTGGCCGTTCTTCAATGCCGAGTACACGCTTGTGCTTATGCCAAGGCTGGCGGCGTGCTTCGCATCGCTCGGATAGTTGGCGCGGTTGCTCTTCACCGCCGCCAAGATCTTCTTTTTCTGCGCTTCTGTAATCATAATTCAAACGCTGTTTTAATGTTGTTCTAATACTGTTGTTTTAGTAGTCGTTGAGTGCTTTTTGGCCCCAGTCGTCACACACAAGGCTGTAGCCATTTTCTGGAGAGTCGTCATGCACGTCGGGCAGCGCCACAGCATCGTCGTTGCCAGTGGCATTGTGTGCTCCGTCACTGCGCAGCGGCTTGTCGGCTATCCTCACCGTGCCAATCTCGTTGTCCTTCACCCACTTGTTGAACTTTGCTATCTTTTTCTGCTGCGCCAGCTTCACGGCTTCGTCCGCCTCGGTCTGCTCGCAGTCGGCGGTGTTGAATGTGCCCACGTCCTGCAGCTTGTCAATGTAGCGGACACCTTGCCAGATATACACGTCAGAGATGGTTCCGTCCTCATGGGGCAGGTAGTAGGCGTCAACCTTCCAGTTGTTAGGCTCCAGTTGCTCTATCACTTTCACGTCGCTCAGCCACCAGTCCTTGTACTGCACCCTGCAGTACGAGTTCCTTCTTATCGTGGTCTCTACATGCTCGCCGATATACCTCGCCAGTACGCTCTTCTCCAAAGGCTCAAGCGTCGGGTTGATGTTCGCCACAAGCACGTCCCAACGGGTCATGCCAGGGTACTTCTTCTGGTTCGGATGCAGGCTGTGGTTGAACTCCCACACGTCTCTCCGGTCGTCGGCAATCAGCTCATCCCACGTGTAGTACTGTTTGTCTACGTAGGTGTCGTTTTTCTCGTCAAAGATCTTCCTGGCTTCAGTCCTGTAGTGGCGGTCCTTGGCATAGAATCGGCCGATGCCCAAGTGGTTCTTGTGCTCGATGCTCCGTTTCTTCGCGCCGTTCATCTGCTCGGCATATTTCTCCTGTGAGTTCTGCGGGGCGCAGAACCTCACAAATGGGAACATAACACCGGCTTTCAGGAAGCTGTCCTTCCACTGGCTCATCAGGTGGTTCTCTACCTCTACCTGCGCCGGGCAGCCCCAGCCGTTCCGGTCAAGAAGCCGAAACATGTCCCGGAAGCAGTCCACTACCAAGTCCACGTTCTTGTTCCGATTGTAGGCCATCCCCACCACACACTGGCTCGCCACATCGTAGGCGTAGTAGGCCTTCGGCCTCGCCTTCGTGTCCTTCAGCTTCCTCGGCAGGTCGCGGTCGTCAAAGCTCACCTTGCTCAGCGAGAATTCGGGGGCGTGGCGGTGCACATGGGGCATCTGCTCGTGCATGAACGTTGTGAAGCTCATCAGCCGGTGCTCTATCAGCGCCCGGTTCTTGGGCCTGTTCAGGTAGTTGCAGATGGTGGCCTCTCTCAGCTCCTTGGGCTCTCCATTACGGTCAGTGAACTCGTCAGGATTGAACACCTCGCCCGTATCGGGGTCGTAAACGTCAAGCTCGCCCGTCACAAACATGTTATACATCTCCTGCACGCTTGTGTTGTACGGCTTGTTAGGCTGCACGGCAATAGCCAGTATCAGGCGCTCGGTCTTGTAGTCCACCTTACGCGCGCTTTGATTGCCAAACTTCCCGCTGATCAGGCATCCGTAGCCTTCCTTTTTGTATTGAGCCACTTTCTTGCGAAACCGCAGCGTGCTCTTCGGCAACGTGTGGTGAAGCTCGGCCCTGAGGGCCTCAATGGCCTCTGCCATCATGCTCCAGTCATATTTCTCACCCATCAGCTTCCGGTAGTCCTTCGCACGGTCATACAGCTTGATGCACGTGTTCAGCACGCTCGCGTTGATGATGTACTCCCTCGCCTTGTCCTCGGGCAGGTCAACGCCCGTCTTGCTACGGTCATGGAAGAACACCACCGCGCCCTGGTCCAGCTCGTAGTTGCTGTTTACCCAGCCAGCCACAAGCACCGCTCCGCCGCCGGGATACTTCCTGCGTACGTCGTCCTTATAGCTCCCTGGCAGACTGTCAACGGCAATCAGCGCACAGCTTCCCTTGCCTCCTCCCTTACGGACAACGTCCACCTTGCCGCGGTTCACCCAGTTGTTGTAGTTGCAGGCACTCACAATGCCTCCATCCACAAGCTCCCGGTAGCTCACGCATAGTTTGTTGCCGTAGTATTCCATTTTTGCCTCCTATCTCAGTGCCGACGCCCAGTCTTGTATCTGTGGTATCTCGCGCACAAGCACGTTCTCATAACGCCGCACGCTCTCGCCCTTGTGAAGCACCTCGCAGCTGCTGTCGCGCATGTTGAACTCCAGCAGCACGCCGTTGCTCAATCGCTGGCGCATGTAGCCGTCGGCGTCAAACAGGGTCTCGGCCTCGGGCGCCTCCACCATAACAATGCCGCCACGCTCCATCGCCAATTTCCTGACCTTCCGTGCCAGCTCCGAGTTGCTCTCATAATGCACCGCGCTGAATACCATTCGCGGCGTGATCCCAAAGGCCTTCGCGATAAACTCGCGGTCTTCCTTCTTCAGGTGAATGTACTTCTTCATATTATTCACTTATTAACATTTAACCTTAATTCTTCTTTACTTTCGCCCCTTTTTCGTATATTTGAGCGCTCATTCCATTCGGAATACAATGCAAAGATAATAGGAAATTTCCTAAGAACAAAAATATTTGGAGGATTTTTTCTAATTATACGGATAAAAAAGTTCTTAGAATATGATTTTAGAAAGAATAAAAGACTTTATAGACACAAAAGGCATATCCGTAAGTGCATTTGAAAGAAGCATTGGTATGTCGAATGCTTCCTTTGGCAAGTCACTAAAAAATGGTGGAGCCATAGGAACTGACAAATTAGAAAATATCCTAAATACTTATCCCGAAATAAACCCAAATTGGCTTATTACAGGCAATGGCTCAATGTTGAAGTCTGATGAACAACCGTTGCCCGAACTCAAAAAAACAAATTCAAGGCACAAGGGTCTTCCGCTTATCCCCATGGAGGCTATCGCGGGCTTCCCGGCCATTGACAACGACGGAGTGAGCTTCGACGACTGCCAGCACTACTCCATCCCGGAGTTCGAGGCCAAGGGGGCCAACTTTCTCATTCGCGTCTCTGGCGACTCCATGATGCCGCTCTACTGCAATGGCGACATCATTGCATGCCGGAAGATAGCCGAAATCCATTTCTTTCAGTGGGGTGGGGTCTATGTTCTCGACACCAGCCAGGGTGTCCTCGTCAAGTACATCGAGGAGTGTGGAAAAAACGACGACTGCATCCTCTGTGTCTCAGAGAACAGCCGTTACAAGCCGTTCCCCCTCCCCAAGAGCGACATCCGCTCCCTGAGCACAATCGTCGGTCTCCTTCGTTTAGTCTAATTTTAACCAACGCAATATGAAAAAATTATTACTATCTATTATTTGTATCACAGTTTCTATATGCTCTTTCGGTCAATGCGAACAAGACATTAAGGCTTTGACAAAAGCCTATATGAATGCTGGAGATTCTGTCGGGATTTATGCCGTTATCGATGGCTGCAACCAGCCTATGGACGCGATAAATTATGTTGGCGTGAAAACTAATGCTTTGGGATCGGCCTTGAGCTATGGCATAGCCAAAACGAAGGTAAAAGTAGAATTTGCAGGAAAAACCTCTCCCTATGTTTTTACAGGAAAGGCGCATTTTAGGATGTACTTCGGTATGGTACCAGCAAGCAAAGCGCAACGTCTTTATATGTTTTCAAGCAATTACACCGTTCGGGATTTTTCTGTCTCGAAATTCGTGGTCAAAAAGAACAAACGCCAATTAGTACAAGGTTCTTATAGTCTCTGGGGAGGCAGCAATTCAGGATTAGAAACAGCTGACGACGTGGTCGTTTCCTCTACTAAACTGAAGGAGGGCGTTTATGATGTAACGGTAAACACCAAACCTGGTGAATATTGCATTGTTTTTAACGTCAATGGGGTAGGTGCCTATACTTCAGTTTTCGACTTTACTATAAAGTAACACTGCCCCTTCCTGATTTAGGTTGACTTTGGTTGATAAATTATTACTTGTATAAGTTGACTTTACATTGTTAATACTGCCTAGGGTTGACTGACCAGTTCTTGTCACTGTCATGGGTCTCCTTCAGACCTCCGGTATTCAGTCAACCCATGACGCCCGGGCAAAGGTAAAGGATTTTCAGAGATAAATGTCATTTCCCGGGAGTTCCCTCCCTCCTTAGCTCCGAAAAGATGCCGTAATCCACCTATTTACCAGGCTTTGCGCTATATTTAATAATGTACATTTCAAAAAAGACGGTGTCGTTGAGGGGGGTGCTATTGCCCAAAATCTTGGGGCAAACCGAAAAAATGCGTACTTTTACCCCATGTCCATCCAACCTCTCATTTCCACCATTTGAATATCCAAACTTTACCATTTGAATATCCAAACTGAATAACCTAGTGAATGCCCAAGTCTGAAATCACGACAAAATAACACCTTTCCCGCCTCATCCAACATCCAGCTGAAAAGTTGGCACTCAGCCTCATCCAACGCCTCCTTTCACCCCATCTTCAACGCTTTTTCCACGCATTCCCATAGCCATGTTCTCTGTCTTCTTCCTCCTTTTATCTTTACCCTTTCCAACCAGTCGCCAAACGCTCCAGAATAGCCACAAACGCCAGTATTTACGCCATTTACTGCCTCCTTGCCCAACTTGTACAGGCACAAAAAAAAGACGGCCACACAGCCGCCTATACCACCGACTCCAAACCTGGTCGCTTCCACCATCCCTCCATGGTAAACCAACCGCAAACATCATGTAAACCAATAGCCCACCATTCGAGTCTCATCCTGCCCTCCATGTAAACCAAAATTAAACCTATGTAAACGTTTCGTTTTTTCCGCCTTATCTTCACTTATCAACATAACTATTTTCATATCAAAGCTTTAACCCACATTTCTCCTCACCCCAAATTTACACGTTTCGTTCTGTGCCTTATACGTGTGCTCTTGCAAGAGCGAGAGCGACAAGGTGAAAGACTTTGCTGGTGATTTCGCCGAAGCGATCACTCAAGGCGACAGGGCTGCGGTAAACGAGATGTATCCCGATGCAGCGCAGTGTGATTCATTGGCACTGATACACTATTCTGCCGATAGCATTTATGTACAACAGACGCCTAAGGAAGGAGTGTATAAAGTTTATTATTCTCCACATGTGTTTGTTACAGTCAAGCGTGGCAAAGACGGAGACTTGCACGTGGTGAATTCCAACGGTATTTTTGCTATCGGCAAGGACCTCAAGCGTCTGGCTATTTCTACAGGGTGGATACAGTTTGACATGGACGACTTGCAGTGCCAAAAGCAACTGGCCGACAAGACTTTTCTTGACTATCTTTATTCCAAAGCTGTGCAGCGCATCAATTCCGACGTCATTGTAAGTGAGTGGAATTATAAACTTCCTGATGGATGGGATTTATTTCAAGAAGGAAGACCACTTGTCACCATTTCCCTCACAGTGCAAAATACTTCGAGTATGCCACTCAAAGGCAGCGACTACAATGTGACTAGCAGAGTATTAGACGACCAAAATAATTGGCGTACCAGAGAACTCAATGGAGTGGATGTGCCTGCCGGCGGCACTGCCCAGATCACCTTCACGCAGACCGCAGTTACGGGCCCCTTTGAAGGCCCCTATCAGGTCATAGCACAATGCGAGAGCACAATACACTTCACACTATCCAAGGCTGATTTGGTTGCACACTTCCTCCAGCCCACAGGGCAAGAATATGAAGAATATAAATCTCATAAATCATAAAAACAAAATGAAAACTATACTATATTTCTTTCTCGCCATTGTTGCAGTGTTTTCCCTGTCGTCCTGTTCGCAGGAGGGAAAGTACAAGGATTTTGCCACACGTGTGGCAAGTGCCATTTCGCAAAACGATACTGCCGCCCTCAAGAAAATGATTTATGGCGGTGATGAAGTGAATTTTTCCAACTTCAAGTTCACGGGCATCGATGTTTCTAAGGCTAAGATGGCCAAGCTCGACGATGGTGGCTACAGAGTGGATTGTGGCGCACAGTACCTGGAGATAAAGCCCGTGTACGGCGACAGCCTCTCGGTGGTGGAAGCCGGCAATATTTTCACCTGCAAAGACTCGGTGATGACGCGGGTGGCAAAGCAACGCGGCTTTATCAAGGATGGCGATGACGACATCACGATATTGCGCAATATCTCAACCGAAGAATTCTCGATTGTGTGGAAACAACATTGGGCTGTCATCAATCGGCAGGCGGTGCGCGACAATGCTGCTGCACAAGCAAAGAGCAAAATTGATCAGGATCTCGCAAATTATAGAAAAATCGTTAATCGAGTGGTGGCTATAATAAATATGAGCCATGGTATTGATATGGAAGAATTAAGTAGGGCCGAGAATGCGGAGGGTCGTCTTGAACATCAGAAGAGTGTAATGACACCCTCGCAACGTGCCACTTTTTCATCTCTTAAGAATATCTGAGTTTTGATATTATTTGTACTATGAATCCAAATTGACCTCCTGGGCCTTCC
>OMUK01000045.1 GCA_900314215.1 uncultured Prevotellaceae bacterium | reverse complement strand
GGTCTTGCATGGTGGAGATACTGGTGTAGAACGAGCCCTTGTCGGTACCGCCCGACACGCTCAGAGCGTGGTTCTGCATGATGTTGTTGTTGAACAGCAGGTCAAACCAGTCGGTGTTGCGCATCTCGGCCTGGCGCAGGTAGGCATTCTTGGCGGCGGTGGTGTTGGCCAGGCCATAGGTGCCGGTCGAGGGGTCGTAGGTGTTGATGAGCTTATACATTGTGCCATAGGCACCGCTCGAGATACCGTTGACCAAGCTGGCCATTTCGAGCCAGCCCTTCTGCTCCATTTCCTTGTAGATACTCATTTGCTCCTGCGAGTTGCTGATGTTGAAGTCGCTGTAGCGGGGCTTCAAGCGATAGGTGAACTCGCCGGTGTAGTTGAGCGAGGTGTGGCCCTTGCGGCCGGTCTTAGTAGTGATCACAATCACACCGGCATTGGCCTTGGCACCATATATAGAGGTGGCCGAGCCATCCTTGAGCACTTGGAAGCTCTGGATATCGTCGGCATTCAGGCCAGCCACGGCGCTTGCGATAAGGGTGGTGGCATCACCGCTCGAGAGGTCGTCGGCACTGATGTCGACGTTGTCCTCGAGAATCACGCCATCGACAACCCACAGAGGCTTGCTGCTACCATAGATAGAGGTAGCACCGCGCACGCGGATCTTGGGCGCCGTACCGAAGGTACCAGTCACGTTCGACACCTGCACACCGGCAGCACGACCCTCGAGGCCGCGGCTCACATCGGCCACACCCGAGAGTTTTGCCTTGTCGGCATCGACGCTGGTGGCAGCACCGGTAAATGTGCGCTTGTCGACTTTCTGGTAGCCGGTCACGACCACATCGCTGAGCACTTTGCCAGCAATCTTAAGTTGAATCTTCATAGGACCAGACTGAGCTGGCACTTCAACCTTCTCATAGCCTACCGAAGTAATAACAAGAGTAGACTTGGCAGGCACTGTAATTGTGAATTTTCCATCGAGATCAGTGGCCACGCCATTACCAGGCTTGCCCTTCTGAACGACGGTTGCTCCAATAGCAGGCTGATTGGTTTCATCGAGCACAACGCCAGTGACCTTGATCTGGGCGACCATGGCCAGCGACGATACCGATAAAATCAACAGCAAGAGTAACTTTTTAAAACTCATAAGCACTGATTAATTTATTTGTTGTTTTCGTTGTACATGTGCGAAACCATTAAATTCTGTTAATCAACTGCTTACTTGGTATAATAAGGAAACATCAACACACTTTCTCACGCAGAGTGAGTGCATCGGTTCCCTATTGATACTAATTTAAATTAACAGTTTCTTAACACAATGGTCTTTCTTAACCAATGCAAAGAAAAACATTTTTTCTTATTTAAACTAATTTTTATTGTTAAAACTAAGGCTTTGGTCAAAAAAATTTACACGAGACCGCCCAAAAGTGCCGAATTCAAGAAAACAAGTGCAAAGCCCAAAAATTGACAAATTTTATACAAATGTCACGAAAACAAGGGATCGACCCCGATTTTTGGCTGCCGAGCGGCACAAAACCTGGTGCAGACGCCACCCCTCGCTTTCAAAATGCCACCGCCGGGGCGTTGCTGGACACGGGAATGCAACAAATTGGCCACAAGAATGTGACCCATAGGATTTTTTTTGCTACATTTGCACTATTAAAATAGGTGAGAAATGGAAGTTGTATACGAAGACAATCACATCATCATAGTGAACAAGGCCGCAGGCGAGATTGTGCAAGGCGACCGCACTGGCGACGAGCCGCTGGTAGAAACCTTGAAGAAGTGGATCAAAGTGAAATACAACAAGCCAGGCAACGTGTTTTGCGGCGTGACTCACCGCATCGACCGGCCCACGATGGGCCTGGTGGTGTTTGCCCGCACGAGCAAGGGGCTGAGCCGCATGAACGAGCTGTTTCGCCGCGGCGAGGTGCACAAGACCTACTGGGCCATTGTGAAAAACCGCCCGCCCAGGGATGAGGACACCCTCACGAGCTACCTCACCCCCGTGGAGCAAGGCAACCGCACCTATGTGTCGGCCACCCCGCGGCCCGGGGCGCAGAAGGCGGTGCTTAGATACCGCGTGATAGGCAACAGCGAGCGCTACTACCTGCTCGAGGTGAACCTCATGACCGGCCGCAAGCACCAAATCAGGGCACAGCTCGCGAGCATAGGATGCCCCGTGCGCGGCGACCTCAAGTATGGCTACCCGCGCAGCAACCCCGAGGGAGGCATCTCGCTGCAGAGCCACCGCATTGAGTTTGAGCACCCGGTGTCGCACAAGCAAATCGACGTGACCGCCCCCACCCCCGACGTGCCCCTGTGGCAGATACTCGCCGCCGATGCCGCACAGCGCCGCGCGGCCCAGCAGGCCGAGCAGCGCGCCGAGTAGCGCCCCACCCCACTCCATCTCACGGCAAGGCAAGGCGCGTGAGCCCTAGCTGAAAAAAGAAACAACACACGGGAACCATGAGCTGCAGCTCGCGGTTCCCGTGCTTTTATCTATATCACATGCGGTGTGTGAGCGCGCGCCACCCTCTACTTGAGGGTGATCTCGTCCTTGCTCACCAGGCACTCGCAATAGTGGCAGCGCAGCAGGGTGTTGTCGCGGTCGATGACGTGGAAGTGGGTGTGCATGGGCTCGTTGTTGCTGATGCACTTGGGATTGTTGCACTTCACGATGTCGATGAGATCGTCGGGCAGAGTCACCTGGTGCTTCTCCACCACCTCGTAGTCCTTGATGATATTGATCACAGCGTGAGGCGCGATGAGGGCGATGCGGTTGAGCGTCGACTCGGGATAGGTGACGCCGGCAATCTTGATGATGCCTTTCTTGCCCATCATGGCGCTGTCGAGGTTGAAGCCTATGGTCACGCTCCCCTTCAGGCTCTTGATGTCGAGCAGGTCGACCACCTTGAAGAGCACTTCGCTCGGGATGTGGTCAATCACAGTGCCGTCTTGCAGGGCGGCCACTGCCAGTTCTTTTTTATCTTTAGTCATAGTTTAATCAAAAATGTGAAACGAAAAGGTGAATTTTATTCGATGCCGAGCGAGCGGCATATGATGGCTTGGCGGGCATAGAGTCCGTTCTTGGCCTGCTGCACAAAGTAGGCCTTGGGGTTGTCGTCGACATCCTGGCTTATCTCGGTGATGCGGGGCAGCGGGTGCAGCACGCGCAGGTTGGGCTTGCTGTGGGCGAGCATGCTGTTGTGCAGGGTGTAAAGGCTCTTGGTGCGCTCATACTCCATGAGGTCGCTGAAGCGCTCGCGCTGCACGCGGGTCATGTAGAGGATATCGCTCTCGTTGATGATGTCCTCGCTGAAGTCGGTGGTCTCGTGATAGGTGATGCCCTTCTCGTCGCAGAATTGCTTGTACTGCTCGGGCATGGCCAGCTCCTTGCACGAGACGAAGTTGAAGGTGGGGTGCCAGTACCACATGGCCTCGAGCATGGAGTGCACGGTGCGGCCATATTTCAAGTCGCCCACCAGCGTGATGGTGAGGTTGTCGAGATGGCCCTGGGTCTTATACATGCTGTAGAGGTCGAGCATCGTCTGCGACGGGTGCTGGTTGGCACCGTCGCCGGCATTGATGATGGGCACCGGCGAGAACTCGGCGGCGTAGCGGGCAGCGCCCTCCAGGTAGTGGCGCATCACGATGAGGTCGGCATAGTTGCTCACCATCATGATGGTGTCCTTCAGGGTCTCGCCCTTCGACTGGCTGCTGGTCTTGGCGTCGCTGAAGCCTATCACGCGGCCGCCCAGGCGGTTGACAGCGGTCTCAAAACTGAGGCGCGTGCGGGTAGAGGGCTCAAAGAAGAGCGTAGCCACCACTTTGCCGTCGAGAATCTTCTGATTGGGATTTTTCTCAAACTCGGCGGCACGCTTGAGCAGATGCACAATTTCGTCCTTGCTCAAATCGGTAATAGAAACCAAACTTTTTGTCTTCATTTATACTCAAGTTATCGTTAATTAATTTAGAAATGTCGAGGCACAAAAAAAGCCAACCGCGACGCGAGGGCCGGCGACTGACTCGTGAATGATAAAAGCGGAATGGGAAAAAATCGCCCACTGGTGGAGGCTACAGCTCGCTTGAGCGTTTTCTCTCCACTGCTTGTGCACATCAATATGCAACCTGCATGGTGTCATTCCTAGTCACAAAAGTAGGAAATTTTGTTGAGATGTGTTTACTCGCAGGGCAAAAAAATTGCAAATGAGAAACTTTAACTGCTATTGTTGTGAAGTTTGCAACGATTTTAGTAACTTTGCAACTTCACGGAATGTCGTGTATATACACTTAGCAATTTAAAACGCAATCGATGAACAATCAAGGAGCAAATGCAAAGAACTGGAAACGCCGTCATCGCAACCAGGTGATAGTCAAGACGCTGTGGTGGGGTTTAGGAGGTTTCTTCGCACTCATGTTTATTCTCTTTATTCTCATTTACAATGGTGTGATAGGCTACATGCCCTCGTTTGAGGCGCTGCGCAACCCCACCGACAAGTTCGCGTCGACCATCTACACTGCCGACGGCAAGGAGATGGGCAAGTTTTACCGTGCTAAGGACAACCGCACCTATGTGGACTACGAGCAGATGTCGAAGTACCTGAAAGACGCGCTCATCGCCACCGAGGACGTGCGATTTGAAGAGCACTCGGGCGTAGACGTGCGCGCCATATTCCGCTCCATCATCAAGCGCGTGATCATGGGCCAGGCGAGCGCCGGCGGCGGCAGCACCATCACCCAGCAGCTGGCCAAGCAGCTCTACACGCCCGAGAGCGCCAACCTGTTTCAGCGCGCCCTGCAGAAGCCCATCGAGTGGATCATCGCCATCAAGATAGAGCGCTACTACACCAAGGAGGAAATCATCAAGATGTATTTCAACCAGTTTGACTTCCTCAACAACGCCGTGGGCATCAAGAGCGCCGCGTGGGTATACTACGGCAAGGAGCCCAAGGACCTCGACGTGCAGGAGAGCGCCACCCTGGTGGGCATGTGCAAGAACCCCTCCTACTTCAACCCCTTCAGGTTTCCCGAGCGTGTGAAGCAGCGCCGCAACGTGGTGCTCACCCAGATGTACAAGGCCGGCATGCTCACCGCCGAAGACATGGACGCCCTGAAGAAGAGCGACCTGAACCTGCACGAGCATCACATCGAGAACCACGAGGACGGCATAGCCCCCTACTTCCGCGAGGAGCTGCGGCGCATCATGATGGCCGACGAGCCCGTGCGCAGCCACTACAGCAACATCAACGCCTACAATGCCGACAAGTACAACTGGGACAACAACCCCCTCTACGGCTGGTGCAAGAAAAACAAGAAAATCGACGGCTCCAACTACGACATCTACAGCGACGGTCTCAAGATATACACCACCATCGACTCGCGCATGCAGCGACATGCCGAAGACGCCGTGCGCCAGCACATGATCGAAGAGCAAAAGCGCTTCCTGGCCAACGAGTGCGGCGGCAGCTACAAGAACCCCTACACGCGCAACCCCGGCGAGCTGAGCGCCCGCGGCCGCGAGGCCGTGATCAAGCTGGGCGTGCGCAGCAGCGACCGCTACCGCGCCATGAAGGCCGAGGGCCTCACCGACCAGGAAATCATGAGCGCCTTCAAGCAGCCGCGCGAGATGCGCCTCTTCTCCTACGACGGCGAGGTGACCCGCATGATGTCGCCGCTCGACTCGATGCTCTACATGAAGACCTTCTTGCGCTGCGGCATGATGTCGATGGACCCCGTCACGGGCAAGGTGAAAGCCTATGTGGGCGGCCCCGACTTCAAGCATTTCAAATACGACATGGTGGCCACCGGCACCCGCCAGATTGGTTCTACCGTGAAGCCATTTATCTACGCCATGGCCATGCAAAACGGCCTCACGCCGTGCAGCACCGACTTTGAGAACTCTCAGCCCGTGTATGGCGGCTGGGCTCCCGGCGGCGGCTCCCACGGCCTGGGCTGGCACCCGCAACTGCGCGACGCGCTGGCCAAGTCGAGCAACTGGATACCGCCACGCATCCTCGACAAGTTCACCCCCGACAAGCAGGTGGAGATGATGCACAACGACTTCGGCATCACCAGCGACCTGAAGCCTAACCTCACGCTGAGCCTGGGCTCGTGCGAAATCTCGCTCTACGAGATGGTGAGCGCCTACAGCGCATTTGCCAACTACGGCAGCCGCGTGCTGCCCATGATGGTGAGCCAGATATGCGACGCCCGCGGCAATGTGATTGCCGAGTTCTACCCCAAGCGCAACCAGGCCATCAGCCCGGCCTCGGCCTATCGCATGGTCGACATGCTGCGCGCCGTGGTGACCAACGGCACAGCCACAAGCCACATAGCCCCCTACAACCTCAAGGGCGAAGTGTGCGGCAAGACGGGCACCACCAACTTTAATGCCGACGCCTGGTTTATGGGCTTCACTCCCGAGCTGATCACCGGCGTGTGGTTTGGCGGCGAGGACCGCTACATCCACTTCGCCTCTACCGGCGAGGGCCAGGGCGCCGCAGCGGCATTGCCTATCTTCGGCCTCTACATGCGGGCCGTCTACGACGACAAGTCGCTGCCCTACAACGAGGACGCCACCTTTACGATACCGGCCGACTTTGTGATGTGCCCGCAGCAGAAGTTTGACGACTCCGAGGCTCAAAAGCGACCCTACTCTTCCCGACACTCACGAGGCTCAGGCGGCCATCAATCAGCTACCAGCCAGCAAGAGCAGCAGCAAGCCAACGACCAAGAAGCCGTCAACGCCCTGCTCGAGTAGCACCGGGCACGGCACAACAATACCCACATATAGAAAGGGGCTGAACCGCATTGCACGATTCAGCCCCTTTCCCATGATTTTTTCACTTAGCATATGCGCCAAAAATGATGATGGGGGGACTAGAGCACCCTTGTGTTTCGGGGCACATAATCACATGATATAAAATGATGCGATCCTTAGGAGAGACCCATGATCTCGCCACCCACCAGGTCGATGCGCTGGGCTTGGGGCGACTTGGGCAGACCTGGCATGCGCAGGATGTTGCCGGCGATGACCACCAGCATCTCGGCACCGCTGTTGATCACGATGTCGCGCACCTGGAAGTCGTAGCCGTCGGTGTCGCCATAGGCCTTGGCGTCGGTCGAGAAGCTATACTGCGTCTTGGCAATGCATATCGGGTAATGGCCCACGCCCATGGCGTCGATGCGGCGCAGCATGGCCTTGGCAGGGGCGTCGTAGGTCACCTTGCCTGCGCCATAGGTGCCCATGGCGATTGCCTCGATTTTGTGTTGCACGGTGTCGTCGTCGGCATAGGAGTATTGCAGCGGTCCCGAGGGGTTGTGCTCGATGGTGTCGACCACCAGGCGGGCCAGGCTCGCAGCACCCGCGCCGCCCTGGGTGTAGGCGTCGTTCACAGCAAAGCCAATGCCCAGGTCGCGCTCGCAGTGGTCGCGCACCACGGCAATCTCCTCGTCGGTATCAAAGCCATAGCGGTTGAAGGCCACCACTATCGATTGGCCGAAGCGCTTGATGTTGCGCACGTGCTTGTCGAGATTCCACAGGCCGCGGCGCACGCCCTCCACATTGGGCTTCTTGATGACGTCGTAGTCGACGCCGCCATGCATCTTGAGTGCCTGGGCAGTGACCACAAGCACGGTCACATCGGGCTTCAGGCCCGACTTGCGGCACTTGATGTTGTAGAATTTCTCGGCACCCAGGTCGGCGCCAAATCCAGCCTCGGTAATCACATAGTCGCTCAGGGTGAGTCCCATCTGGGTAGCCACAAGCGAGTTGCAGCCGTGAGCAATATTGGCAAAGGGGCCGCAATGCACCAGGGCGGGCGTGCCCTCGGTGGTCTGCACCAGGTTGGGGTTGAAGGCGTCCTTGAGCAGCACGGTGATGGCGCCTGCCACGCCCAGGTCGGCGACGGTGAAGGGCTTGTCGTCGTAGGTGAAACCGAGCAGGATATTCTTGATGCGGCGATGCAAGTCGTCGATGCTGGTAGCCAGGCACATGATAGCCATGATCTCGCTGGCGGGGGTGATGTCGAAGCCCGTCTCACTGATGGGGCCGTTGTTGGGGCCGCCCAAGCCGGTGATTACCTGGCGCAGACTGCGGTCGTTGATGTCGACCACACGCCGCCACAGCTTGCGCTTGAGGCGGAAGCCCTCGCCCTCGTGCTGGTGTATGTAGTTGTCGAGCAGGGCGCTTATCATGTTGTTGGCCGTGGTGATGGCGTGGAAGTCGCCCGTGAAGTGCAGGTTGATCTTGTCCATGGGCAGCACTTGGGCGTAACCGCCGCCGGCAGCGCCGCCCTTCATGCCGAAGCATGGGCCCAGCGAGGGCTCACGCAGCGCCACGATAGTAGGCTTGCCAATGTGGTTCATGCCCAGCGCCAGGCCTACCGATACGGTGGTCTTGCCATTGCCGGCCTTGGTGGGGCTAATAGCCGTAACGAGCACCAGGTGATGGCCACGCTGCTTGCTCTTGTCGATGAGTCGCACGGGCACCTTGGCCATGTAGTGGCCATAGGTTTCCAGGTCGTCGTCGTTAATTCCAATTTCCCTGGCAACATCGGTGATGTTGCGCAATTTCACGCTTCTTGCGATTTCGATGTCGGTCAACATGCAATTGAATCTTATATATATAAAATAGGTAGAATATCTTTTTAAAAAACTACGCAGTCGCCTCCCCCGCGTGGCGCACTACATGGGGTCAACGTCGTAGTAGAGTATCGTCGACTTCATGCGCGAGTCGATGCTCACCATGCGCTCATAGAGGTCGAGCAATATCTTCTTCACCTTCACCATCGAGGCCTCAAGCTCCATCTTGAGCATGATTTGGCGTATGTAGAGGTTCTGCACCCGCGCCACCATGGGCGCCTCGGGGCCGAGCACACGCTGCCCGAAGACCTGCCTGAGCAAGGTGCTGTAGCGCACGGCCATTTCGCCCACCGTGGCATCGTCGCGGTGCTTGAGGTAGACGTTGATGATGCGGGTAAAAGGCGGGAAGCCAAATTTCTCTCGCTCGCCCAGCTCGTGGTGGTAGAAGCCCTCGTAGTCGTGGCGGGTCACGTAGTCGATCACCGGGTGCTCGGGGTTGGTGGTCTGGATGATCACGCGACCCTGCCTGTGGGCGCGGCCGCTGCGGCCGGCCACCTGCTCCATCATGTCGAAGGCGCGCTCGCTCGAGCGGAAGTCGGGGAAGCTGATCATGGTGTCGGCATTGAGGATGCCCACGCGGCTCACCCCGTCGAAGTCGAGGCCCTTGGTCACCATCTGGGTGCCCACGAGTATGTTGGTCTTGCGACTCGAGAAGTCGTCGATGATGCGGTCGTAGCTATTCTTGCTGCGCGTGGTGTCGAGGTCCATACGCGATATTTTCTCGCCGGGAAACACCTGGTCGATGTCGTCCTCGATGCGCTCGGTGCCGTAGCCCACAATCTCGATGCCGGGCAGGCCGCAGGCCGGGCACAGGTCGGGCAAGCTGATGGTGTAGCCGCAATAGTGGCACGTGAGCGAGCGGGTGAGCTTGTGATAGGTGAGCGACACGTCGCAGTTGACGCAGGTGGGCACCCAGCCGCACTCCTTGCAGCGCACCATGGGCGCGTAGCCGCGGCGGTTCTGGAAGAGTATCACCTGCTCGCCCTCGCCGAGGGCCTGGCGGCACTCCTTGGTGAGCTCGAGCGAGAACATGCCATTCATCTCGTGCTTCTTGCGGGCCTTCTTGGTGTCGATCACCTGCACCTGCGGCATCTTGATGTCGCCATAGCGGGTGAGCAGCTTCACCAGCCCGTAGTTGCCGGTCAAGGCACGGTGATAGCTCTCGATCGAGGGCGTGGCCGAGCCCAGCAGCGTCTTGGCGCCATGCATCATGGCCAGTATCATGGCCACGTTGCGACCGTTGTAGCGCGGCGCGGGGTCTTGCTGCTTGTAGCTGGTGTCGTGCTCCTCGTCGACGATGACCAGGCCCAGGTTGCTGTAGGGCAAAAACACGCTGGAGCGCACGCCTATCACCACGCAGGGGTCGTGGCTCTCGAGTAGCCGCTTCCATATGTCGACACGCTCATTGTCGCTGAACTTGGAGTGGTACACGAGCATCTTGTCGCCAAACACAGCCCGCAACCGGTGGGTGAGCTGCGTGGTGAGCGCGATCTCGGGCACAAGATAGAGCACCTGCTTGCCCAGCTGCAAGGCATCGGCAATGAGGTGCATATAGATTGAGGTCTTGCCGCTCGACGTGACGCCATGCAGCAAGGTGATGGCTTTACTCTTGAAACACTGGTGTATCTCATGATAGGCGCGCCGCTGGTCGTCGCTCAAGGCCGGCAGCTGCTCGAGCGTGCCGCCTAGCTCGGCAAAGCGGTTGATCTCGCGCTTATAGGTCTCAAGCATGCCGCGCTGGGTGGCGGCAGCCAGCACGGGCTGTGTGGTGCCGGCGCGTGCCAGCAGTTGGGCTTTGGTCACTTCCTGCACTTCTACCCCCCTCTGGAGCCAGTGCGAGAGGTCGAGATAGGCCAGGAGCAGCTGTTCCTGCTTCTTGGCGCGCTTGAGCGAGTCGAAGATGCGGTGCAGCCCGGCATCGTCGTCGCGGGCAATGGTGAGGCGCACGCAGGTCTCGGTCTTGGGCCGGTAGTTGTCGACCACGCGCTCGCTCACGTGCAAGGCGCCCTGGTCGAGCAGGCGGCTCACCAGGCTCTCCACATTCTTGAAGCCGGTGGCGCGCGATATTTCATTGATCTGCACACGGCCGCGCTGGCTGGCAAAGTCGAGTATGGTCTTGGCCCTGTCGCTCAGCTGGCCCGGCGAGGCTTCCTCAAAATCGGGATTGACGCTGATAAACGTCTCGCTCTCCACCTTGAGGCCGCTTGGCACCGCGGCCTTGTAGACCTCGCCCATGGTGCACAGGTAGTAGTTGGCAATCCACTCCCACAGCTTGAGCTGCGGGTGGCGCAAGATGGGGCGGGTGTCGAGCAGCGAGGCTATCTCCTTCACCTTGTAGCCCTGCGGCTGGTGGTCGTGCATCATCACCACGATGGCCGTGTAGATCTTCTTGCGGCCAAAGGGCACAAGCACACGGCTGCCCACCTGCACTTGCGGCGCCATCTCGGTAGGAATAAGATAGGTATAGGTGCCACGTATGGGGAGCGGCAGGAGAACTTCGGCAAACTGGCTCATCGGCTTGAGGCCTCCTTTTTAGGGTTGTCTAAATATCGGTGATAAATCGCGTTTTCTTTCTCGGCCGTGTAGGCGCAGCTGCAATAGCTGGGCAAGTGCTGCTCGATGTGGGTATCAAGCATCTGCACGGCGCGGTTGGCAATGTTGTCGATAAAGTGGTCGTCGAGCTTGAAGGCGTTGTCCTTGCCCACGCCCTCGGCGGTGCTCACGATGTCGCTTGCCACGGCATTGGCGCCACAGGCGATGGCCTCGATGGTCACCAGCGGGAAGCCCTCGAGCCGGCTCGGGAGCACGAGCACGTCGACGCAATTGAGCAAGTCGGGCATAAGCTCAGGCTTGACCTTGCCCCACATTTTATAGTCAAGGCCCAGCTCCTGGAACTGGCGTTGCACCTCGTCGTGCTGGCAGCCGTCGCCTATAGCCCAGAACTTCACCGGGCCATGGTAGCGCTGCTTGATGAGATCGAAAATGCGAGGAAGCCACAGCACGTTTTTCACAGGCTCGAAGCGGCCGGCAAAGGCCACCACCCTCGCCCCTGCCGTACCAAAGCGGTCGCGCAGGCTGCGGCGCTCATCGTCGCTGTAGCGATGAAACTGGGCCGGAGCCCCATTGAGCAAGATTTCATATTTGAAGTCGGGCGTGAGCTTCTGTGCCTCTCGCACCAGGCCCTCGCTCACAAAGAAGTTGCACTCGGCCCGCTTGAGCAGCTCGATGGTCACGTTCCTGATCATGCGGTCGGCCACAGGGTCGGTATAGATGCTGGCGCCGTGCCACGACAAGAAGGCGGGCATGCCATAGCGGCGCGACGCCTCGCAGGCCACGTGAGCAGCCACACGGTCGTGGGCCGACACGATGTCGTAGTCCTTCACCTTCTCGCTCAGGTCGCGCAACCGGTGCAACATGGCCACAGGCTTGTGACCCAGCAGCCGGTGCTTGATTGAGTCGATCCACGAACGGGGCACCCACCACATGTGCACCTCGATGCCGTCGACGTCGATCGTCGCCGGGCGCTCGTCGGTCGTGAAGCTATTGTTGCGCAGCCGCGACAGGCCCTTGTCGTAGACCTGTATCATGAACACGTCGATGTCGTAGTCGGCAACGGCCATGAGGCTTGCAACGCGGTTGATCACCGCATTGAAACCGCCATAGCGATTCAGGTAGTTGCCTTCAAAAACGACTGCGATTTTTTTCATGTCAAGATTGCTACTGAATTAACGAGCAAATTTAACACTTTCTTGCGACAACCACAACGATTGGCGCCGATTTAATCTCAAAATCGATGTGAAAACTTCACAATAAGTGTGGCCAGGTTGCTGCAAGTGAGGGCCACAGCGAGGTAGCGGGCGTCGTCGTGGCCGCCTCGTGTACTCCGGTTGGTTTTGGTCAATCGGGTGGGGCAAGAGCTCAAAATTTATATTTTTTTGCCACCCCCGGTTTACCCAGGATTTACCGCTGTCGTTGCCGCGCAAAAACCCACCTGCAGGGTGTGGCGATTTTGCCAATGCGCTGCCCGCAAAGCAAGATTGAGTGATGGCAGGGAGCGGCAAAAATTTTTCTCGATTGTGCAGGGAAATTCAGGCAATAAAAAAAAACTGGCTCGAAAAGAATCGAACCAGTCTTTCATCTGTGTGGCGGAGGCCAGACTCGAACTGACGACCTTTGGGTTATGAGCCCAACGAGCTGCCACTGCTCCACTCCGCGATTTGCGTGTGCAAAGGTACAGTATTTTTTCGCCCTTGTCAAGCCCTGCGCCCTCAAAACCCACATTATTTAACATAATTTTACCATTAATCCACAATTAAGGCCATTTTATGCCGCCACATTGCACTCTTATTGCTAACCGAACGATTATTTTTTATTTTTTCAAAAAGAATACTTGCCAATTTATATTTCTTTATTATTTTTGCAATAGACTACAACCCTTATAGCAAAACAATTCTTAAATTCAAAAAACAATGAAAACTGCTAAAATCCTATCCATTGTGTGGCTGTCCACAGCCATGCTGGGGCTCGAGGCCTGCCGAAGTGATGACCCGGCAGGCTACCTGCAGCCGCCAACGACGAGTCGCACCGAGGCGCTCGTCGAGCAGCATTCTACACTGGCCGCGGACATCTCGCTCAACGAGGCCAGCCACGCCGCCTCCAGCTTCGCGCCACAGCGCAAGTTGGCACAATCATCCCGCTCCGCCATGACGGTTACTGGCAAGAGTGTGACGGCCGATCCCTACTCCATGACGGTCATCAACGGCTCCGACGGCCAGCCCGCCATCTACGTCATCAACTACAAAAGCGGCGGGTGGCTTCTACTGGGGGCCTCCAAGAGCTACACTCCTGTTCTCGCTTTCTCTCCCACCGGCCGCTTCGACATGAGCGAGGGCAGCACACCGCCCCCGCTGAAGGCTTGGTTCGACCACAAGCTCATGGACGTGACACTCTCCAAGTCACTTGGCGCCAAAGCCGAGCTACAGCACCGCGCCGAGTGGACACGGCTACTGGGAACCGGCGGCATGAACGTCTCGATCAAGCCCAAACGCGCTCTGAGCGACACCGAGACGGGACACATCTTTATGCAGAAGATGAACGAGATGCAGAGCCAGGGCTACACCCTTTATTTCTACAACGGCAGTGGATATATCAACAATTCCGAGTTAGACCCAAACATGGTGAACCAGGCACAGGGCAACTCCTGGCCCGAGTACGACTGGCAGACCTACTCATTCGTGGCCGAGAAACAGGTGACCCAAACTGAATCCTGCCCAAACTTTGTGAACGCCACTTGGGGACAAGGAAATCTATCAAACGCCTCCATTCCCAGCACCGACTACAACAGCGAGGTTACCAAACAATGATTGATGATTTTCAAAATGTTAAACTTAAGATTTAAAATTATGCATATAAAAAAAACAAATACTATATTTCGGATTATACCATTCCTAATCTGCGCAATACTTATGGCAGGGATGGCTGCTTGTGACGACAATGATGGGAAAGAACCCATCGACGGCCCCAATGGTCCCCCTCCAGATTTTGCTGTGGATTTTCCCGATAGTATTAGGATACCAGCTGCCGGCGACACACTGTCGGGCACAATCCTATGTGACAGCGGATATGTGGGCGATGATAATATTCTTCTCAGGTATTACATGCAGCAAGGCATCTATTACGACACTATCAGGAAAACCTATCAGCCTAATTGGTTACAGTTGGACCTGTTAAAAAAAGGGACTGGTATCGACTCCACAATAAACGAGTACAACCGCCTTGGCGTGAGAGTTGGCGTAAGATATCTTTCGGCCGAGCCCGACACTATTGAAGTCGTCAAGTTTAACCGCGACCGAAGATTAGAAGTGTATATCGGGCCAAATTTCCGCAAAGAAGAAAGGCATTTTTGGGTTGAAGTCTCTCTTTTCTTGTTAGTATGGTGTCCTCGTGACAGTTTTTATATCTATCAAGATGCGGCTCGGTAAAGATGAGAGCGAAGCATAGAATAAAAATCACAGTTGCTGCGCATGCAGCCGTCATTGCCATGCTATATCTCCCGATGGCGATGGCAGTGGCAGCAGCGCCAGTAGCAACTCATCAAGTCAAGAGAGAAACTGCCCAAAGCGACAGTGCGAAATCGCATCGTGACTCAATGAAAGACGGCTTGAGATTGGGAGAAGTGGTGGTGGTGGGGCAGCACTCCGATTTTGGGCTGAGATCCTCGCAGATGAGTGCGCTCTCAATCACGCCGGCGCAAATCACCCGACTGCCCACCCTGCTGGGTGAGGTCGACGTGCTCAAGGTGCTGCAGCGCCTGCCAGGCGTGCAGAGTGGCGGCGACGGTGCGAGCACCATCTACGTGCGAGGCGGCGACTATGACCAGAACCTGATCTTGCTCGACGGAGTGCCGCTCTTCAGCGCCGAGCACCTTGGCGGCTACACCTCGGCTATCAACAGCGACCTGGTGGATTGGGTCGATTTCTACCGCGGGGCCTTTCCTGCCCGGTATGGCGGCCGGCTCTCGAGCGTAATCAATGTGGGGCTGCGGCCTGGCGACTTCAATCACTATCATGGCTTGGTCAATGTGGGGGTGCTCTCGTCGAGGGTGCAGCTCGAAGGACCCATTTGGTCAGGGCACACCTCGTTTAACCTGGGGGCAAGAGTGTCGTATTTCAACTTGCTCACCGAGCCGGTGCTCGACAAGGTGTATGACAAGACGGCAAGCCTCAAGCCTTACTCCAAGCTCAACTATCTTGACCTCACGGCCCAGGTGACCCACAACTTGAGCGACCACTCCCAGCTCACGGCCATGATCTACTGGGGACGCGACCGCAAGTCGGTGTCGCCCGACAGCAGCTCAAGCGGAGAGTACACAATGGACAACAAGTCGAAGATGACGCTCAAGAGCGACTCTAAAAACCGCAACAACTGGAGCAACCTGCTGCTGGGCATAGGCTGGGACTTGAAGCTTAACGACGACTTCACTTTCCACACGGGTGTGCATTACAGTGCCTATCGCTACGAGATGTCGAGCTCGGCCTATGACTACATGCACAGCTACAACAAGTTGCGCAATCTGGCCGAGACCGAGGTGACTAACAGCACCACGCAGCACAGCGACGTTGACGAGTGGAAAGCAAAATTTGAGGCGGTGACCACTGTGCTCAGGGGTCACAACATCAGAGCCGGCGCCACGGCTGGGCGTGAGAACTGCAACCCCACGGTGGAGATGCACAAGCATGGCACCTATAGCTTCTTCACTCTCGACCCTAGCACACCCGTGCAAGAGGACGAAGAGATGCTATACACCCGCACGAGAGTCAACATCGACACCCTCGTGGGCGGCAAGCGATACAACTACACCGAGGCTGCCCTGTGGCTTGAAGACGAGATGCAGCCCTGGCAGTGGCTGCGCTTCAATGCGGGCGTGCGCATGGCCATGTTCTTCACCTCGGGTAAGACGTGGGTGAGCCTGGAGCCACGTCTCTCGTCGCGCTTCCTGCTCTCAAGCCATCATGCCATCAAGGCCTCCTACAGCCACATGGCGCAAGGCATACACCGGCTCTCCACATCGAGCCTAGTCTCGCCCACCGACGTGTGGGTGCCCGTGACCAATGTGATTCCCCCTGTGAAAAGCGACCTCGCCGCCCTGGGCTACAGCTATGAGACTGGCTCAGACATCTCGATAGGCGTGGAGGGATACTACAAGTGGCAACGCGATGTGCTGGAGTATCGCGAGGGCGCAACCTATATCACCAATGGCGACTGGCGCAACCTTGTGGTGCTGGGCAAGGGCAGGGCCTATGGCGCGGAATTTTTTGCGCAGAAGCTCAAGGGTGCCTTCACAGGCTCGGTGAGCTACACTTGGGCCAAGTCGTTGCGCACCTTTGACCGCCCAGGACAGGAGGTGAACGACGGCCAGGAGTACTATGCCAACAACGACCGCCGCCACAACTTGCAGGTCACTCTCAATCAGCACTTCAAGCTGCGCGGCAAGAACTCTATCGACCTGGGCGCTGCCTTCACCTGGCAAAGTGGCCGGCGAGGCACCTTGACCACCTACAACGTGCACGGCTTGCGCCCATACTCCAACGACCCCTATGAGATTGTGGTAGATAATAAAAATGAGCACTACTCAACCGACGGGCTTGAATTCAGAACGCGCGATGGCTACTATAGCCACCTGTGGGAATATTTCTTGGATTTTGCCACCTACCGCCGCCCCAACGGCTACGTGATGCCCAGCGTGCACCATCTCGACCTGAGCGCGACATTAAATCTGTACAAGCGCTGGGGCAGCATTCAATTGGGCTTGAGCGTGTATAACGTCTATAATCACCGCAACGTGAGCAATGTGTTTTTGGGCTACAAGTCGGGGCATCGGGTGCTCAAGGGAGTGTGCCCATTCCCTATCATGCCCTCAATCAACTTTGGTGTGAAATTTTAAAAATTGG
>OMUK01000113.1 GCA_900314215.1 uncultured Prevotellaceae bacterium | reverse complement strand
TAAGGTAGTTATTTTTGCCTTAGTAAACTACTTCCTTTTTTACTTTCTTCAAAAACGTTTAGGACAATATTGCCATGTACGTGATTTTTGTGAAGTCTTTTCTTTTTACAGCCTTGGCTTTAGGATTAAAATTTATATCCTTATAAAAGGCTAAAATCTTGTGAGGGGCATCGGCTCTCCTTCTCAATTCGGCGAAGCCGTTGAAATTTTTAAAAACAATTTCGGCACCCTCGAGCTCATTGTTGTAAGCAAAATAGATCGCGTGGAGGGGATGGCTCATGCAGACTTCAATCAATTCGTCGGTGCTCATTGATTTAAGTTTGTCTTCAGGAATTTGACAGGCCTCAAGCATTTCTTCAAGCGACTGATACTGGCACCAAACATTAGGAGCTGCAATAGAGTCAAATGAGAAAGTTGGCTTGGCAACTGTTGCACTTGCGCCTTTGCTCTCATTCAGAAACTCGTCAGAGCAAGAGCAGGCAAGCAAAAGCAATGTGAGTAGCGGTAATACTTTCTTCATCATTGTCGTAAAATTTTTGTTTCTAATTCAGTTACTTGTCTCAATTTGGTTAACCGTGGGTGTGGCTATGTTAATGTTGATATAATGGTTTTGGCGTAGGTGTAATTGAAGACCGTTGCTATATTGCTAATGGATAAATCCAAAAGAAGGGGTGGTAAAAGTCTTTCTTGTTACATCCAATGGCAAATATAATAAAAATTTTAAAATATCAGCACTTTTGCATGAAAAATTTAAAGAAATCTACAAAAAAGTTTCAGATGTAAAGTCGGGAAGCCATTGCATTACTCTGATTCGATAGCAGGCCATGCGCGATTAGGACTAAAGTGGGACTGGCTGTTGAATGTGTTGTGGCAATGGCACAACCCCCGAAAGGCAGAGCCTTGCTCGATGGGGATTTGCCTCGACTCGGGAGGGGTAGGTGAGGCGTCGTGCTCGACCTGCCACGGTTTTGTCACTTTTTGCCGAAAATGGGGTGTAATCGTTCAAAAGTTCACCTTTATTGCACTTTTTCTTCATTTTGTGCAGTTTTGGGCCTGAATTGGTGAAAAGTCGTGTTTTGAAATGTACTATTTTGTTAAAAAGTGTTATTTTTGAAATTTTTGATTTCGCGGGATTTTAGAAACGAAACTGCCGTAACGTGCAATTATGGTGTAAATTAGGAAAAAAGTCGACAAAATTGGTTTACAAGTGCAAATGTTTAAGAATGTTTTGCCAGTTTGGCAGGAAAATCATGTTTTCTTATCTTTGTGAAGCAATTAGGAAGAAAACCTGAGAGTTTCGATTTAGTTTCGTTTTTCCATCATTTTTTTCTTTTAATGCTTTTCGATATGATTTCGCCTTCTTGAAATCATGACCACAAAAAGGAGCAATATTGCCCCGCACGACACAAAAATAACTGTTTGTTACATGAAGAAATCCCAGTCGATAATCGCACGTTGCCTGCTCGTGGGCCTCATGATCTTAACCTGCGCTACAGGAGCCCAAGCACAACGTCTCAACCACAAGAAATCTCATCGCGGTACCGTAGCCGAGCAAATCGCCAACGCTCCCATCAACCACAATCCCAGCGCGCAAATCAGCGACTTGCTTGCCTATGCCTTCACATTCAAGGGCACACCCTATGTGTATGGCGTCATGAGTCCCAAGGGTTTCGACTGCTCAGGATTCACAAGCTATGTGTTCAAGAAATTCGGCATTCGCCTCAACCGCACATCGCGTGGCCAGGTGAATGATGGCCGCCGCGTGACGCGCGAAGACATCAAGCCGGGCGACTTGGTATTCTTCAATGGCCGTGCAGGCCGTGGCGGCGTGGGCCACGTGGGCATTGTGACCGAGAGCTATGGCGACGGCACCTTCCGCTTCATCCACGCTGCATGCAGCAGCGGTGTGCGCGAGAGCAAGTCGACCGAGAGCTATTACCGGTCGCGCTATGTGGGCGCTTGCCGCGTGATCGAGTAATCATGATATTAAAGCAGAGCATAACAGATTAATTTGACAGATATATATAGCTGAAGGGGCCATGTCGGGATTGACATCGCCCCTTCAGCTTTTTCTTGTGGGCAGGCGGCCACGCCCCGGCGGGGCATGTTGTGGACGGGAATGCTAGGCTATGTGCACGATTTTTACTACCTTTGTGTTGAGCTGTGCAATAGGGCAGCGCAATCAGCATGGATATTACTCATCAACTCTTTAAGGACCTCAACGAGCGGCAGGTAGAGGCTGTGAAGGCCACCGAGGGCCGCATTCGCATCGTGGCCGGCGCCGGCTCGGGCAAGACCCGCGTCATCGCCCACCGCTATGCCTACCTGGTGAATGTGCTGGGCATTGACCCGGCCAACATACTGTGCATGACCTTCACCAACAAGGCCGCCCAGGAGATGAAAAGCCGCATCGCCACCCTTGTGCACCGCGGCCATGTGAACGACTACGTGTGCACCATTCACGGCTTCTGCGTGCGCTTCCTGAGGCAGGAGATATTCCGCCTGGGCTGGCCCCGCAATTTCCAGATCATCGACGACGAGGATGCCAAGGTGCTTGCCAAGCAGGTGATGCTGGAGCTGGGGCTCGACCGCACCAAGTCGACCGTGAAGAAGTTTCTCAAGCAGATAGGCCTCTCCAAGGGGCAGTGGCGCCAGAAATATGTGGGCCAGTACATGCTGCCCAAGTCGCCGAGCATCGACGACAGCGGCGAGTTTCCCCACTACCTCAAGGTGCAGCTCAAGCATTTTGTGCTCGACTACGACGACCTCATCTATTTCACGCTCTACATCATGGACCACTTTGCCACGGTGCGCCAGCACTGGCAAGACGAGATGAACTATGTGCAGGTCGACGAGGTGCAGGACTGCGACCGCGACGAGTGGGACGTGATCAATGCCGTGAGCGGCGGCTACAACAACCTGTGCATCGTGGGCGACCCCGACCAGGCCATCTATGAGTGGCGCGGGGCGCAGCCCAGCCTCTTTGTCAACTTCAAGAGCGACCGCGACATCTTCCTGGAGGAGAACTATCGCTCCACTCCCAATATACTCGATGTGGCCAACTCGATCATCAGCCACAACCAAGACCGCATACCCAAGAATCTCTTCACCCGCCGCGCTCCCGATGTGAAGGTGCTCTACCACCACTTCAAGAAGGAGGAAGACGAGTGCGAGTGGATAGCCAAGCAAATCAAGAAGAATGTGGACCGGGGCGAGGCCGAGTATGGCGACTTTGCCATCCTGTATCGCGCCAGCTACCTCTCGCGCGGCATCGAGCAGGAGTTTATCAAGAAGAAAATAAAATATGTGGTGTGGGGCGGCATCCGCTTCTTTGAGCGCCGCGAGATAAAAGACGCGCTGGCCTATCTGAGCTTGGTGGCGCGCGACGACGACCTATCGCTCTCTCGCGTGGTCAACTTGCCCAGCCGCAAGTTTGGCCCCACATCGATGGCGCGCTTGGCCAAGATTGCCCTCGACGAGGGCGTGCCGCTCTACGACGCCCTGGTGGAGCACCGCCACGACGCGGCTTTCAAGCACAGCAAGCTCGATGGCTTTGTCGATGTGATCGACCATGCCCGCCACATGATGATGGGCGGCTACAGCATAAGCGACATTTTTGAGCAAATCATGCGCGAGAGCGGCATTAAGGACATGCTGCGCGAGGACGAGGACGAGGACCGCCTGGAGAACCTCGATGCCCTCGCTGCCAGCATCGCCTATTACGAGGAAGAGCACCGCAACGATGAGCTCCCCATCACCATCGACCGCTACCTGCAAGACATCGCCCTCTATACCAACGCCGACTACCGCAAAGACGGCTCCTCGGTGCGCCTCATGACCATTCACCAGGCCAAGGGGCTTGAGTTCCCCTATGTGTTTATCATCGGCATGAGCGAGGGCATATTTCCCAGTCACCGCGCGATACGCGAGCGCAAGAAGGCTGCCGAGGAAGAGGAGAGGCGCCTCATGTATGTGGCCGTGACGCGCGCCGAGCGGGCCCTGGTGCTCACCGAGAGCGAGGGCTTCAACAGCGCCACCCAGGGCGAGAAGTACCCCTCACGGTTCATCAGCGAGGTCGACAAGCAGTTGCTCACCGTCAAGGGCAACCCCGACCCGCAGCTCTTTGCCGCCACCCAAGCCATGGTCAACGACCTGAACGACGACGTGCAGATTGCCATGGAGGCCGACGAGGCCGGCTTCCACACGGGCGACGTGGTGAGCCACCCCGTCTTCGGGCAGGGCATCGTGATGGAGCTGCGGCAGAATGGCTCGCTGGTGGTGCGATTCGGCGCTGGCAACCGCACCCTCATGCCCACCGTCCTCACCAGGGTAGAGTGAATCACCTGCCACCAGCGTTGCGCGTCCACTGGCGATAGAATGTGGCCGGGCGCAAGCGTGGAGTAGAATCGATTGTTTTCCTGCACCCGCACCCGCACCCGCAACGATGCACACCAATACACACCTGTAGAGGGGCCGATCTCGTGTCGGCCCCCACAAGTCGGTATGTCCATGGCGGCGATTTTGCCAATGCGTCGCCCCCTATCATCCTTTTCTCCACTGCTACATGCTGCCCGGGTTGGGAGAAAAACAATGTAGGGACCAGCGCTCGGCCGGCCCCTACCTACATTGTTTTGTTATGCGCGATTTATAGCTTGAAGGGGGCAGGGCGGGAGAGGGTGCGCTTGTACACACGCCCGAAGCTGTCGCGCACCTCGATGGTCACCTCGTGATTGGGTGTGGTGGCTTGTACCTTGAAGATGTGGTAGGTCTTGGTGCCCATGTTGTGGCCTGGCGACCGGTTGAACTTCTTGTAATAGGGCAGGGCATAGGCCAGAAAGTGGCCGGGCGCCGAGCTCTGCATGGGCGTCACGGCAAGCGGGTGGCCGTCTTCGGTGGCGGTGATGCTCCAGTCGTCGTCCCAGGCATAGACGTTGACGAGCAGCGTGTTGCTCTCCCAGTCGTCCCAGTTGGGCACGCCGTCGCTCAATCGCTTCATCACGCGCACGTCGGCATCGGTGTGCATGAAGCGGTTCACCTCGTTCATGTCCCACACGCTGAATTGCGGGTTGCTGGGGTCTTGGGTAGAGGCATATTGCCACTGCATCGAGTCGCCGGCAATGGTCCACTTGCTGTAGCCGGCAGGCGACCCGTCGGTGCACACCTCGTGGCCCGAGAGATGGCCGCTCCACCAGAAGGTGGCACACACGGCGGCAATGTTGTGCTCCCACATGCAGGTAGAGTCGGTCTTGAAGTCGGCCGGGTGCACGTTGCGGTTGCGGTGGGTGTGGCCGGTGAGCACGTGCACATTCTTAAATCCCTTGAAGCAGGCGGCCACCTCATCCAGGTTCTTGAGGTAGGGCGCCACCTTGTGCTTGCGGTTGAAGTGCCATGCCGGTATGTGCTGGCACACGATGACGGGCGTCGACTTGTCGACGAGAGCCAGGTCCTGTCGCAGCCAGTTGAGCTGGTAGTCGGTCACCCGGGGCTCGAAGTTGCGGCTGCCGGCGATGCCCTTGCGGCGCTCGCCGGGCAGGTCCTCGTTTTTGTAGTACACGTCGTCGAGCACCACATAGTGCACCTTGCCCAGGTTGAAGGAGTAGTAGTTGGGGCTCACGATGGTGCGCCAGGGGCGGGAGGAGAGGAAGTCGGTGCTGTCGCCCGCAGCCACTGCCCCGTCGTTGTCGTGGTTGCCTATCACGGGAAACAGGGGCATGGGATAGCCCATGTCGCGCTGGTCGGCCATGAAGTTGCTCAGGTTGTAGTTGTTTTGATACCAGAAGGCGTCCCACGAGAGGTCGCCCAGCAGTATCGAGTAGATGCGCTGGCCGCGGGCCTCGGCCTCCTTTTTCTCCTGCTTGAGGCGTGACATGAAGTAGCGCTTGTAGCTCTTGCGGTCGCCTATGCGGCGAGCCAGGTGGGTATCGGCGCCCACGATGAGGGTGTAGTTGTCGTTGTTGACCTGGTTGAGGGCGAAGTCGTGCACCTCGGCCACTGTGCTGTCGGCACTGGTGAGCAGTTGCCAGAATTGCGGGTCGAAGCCGTCGCGGCAGGGGGCTTCGTAGCCTCGTGGCACGGTGACAAAGACGTAGCCGTTGAGTTTGCCGCTGTGCAGGGCATAGTGTCCTTGGGCATCGGTGGTGGTGACGGTGATGCCGTCGCTCACAGCCACGCCTGCCAGGGGCTTGTTGCCACAGGTCACGTGCCCTGTGATGTTTTGCGCTTGCGCCCCGAGGGCGAGGAGCATTGCAATCGCTACGAGATAAGTTTTCATTTCTTTAGTTAAGCTTTATGTTGTTTTGTTTCTACATCTGGTTGAAGATGAGCGAAATCGACGAGCGGCCGTTGTCCTCGTCGTTCTCGTGCATCTGCACGATGCGGCCGCCTGCCTGGTAGCGGTAGCCCACGATGCTGGTGGCATCGCCCACGACTTGCGACTGGCCTATCGCTTGCTCTTGCATGAGGTATCCCTTGTGCTTGAGGGCCTCGAGCAACTGGGCATATTGCTTGTCGATGGTGGCCTTGGGGGCATAATTGGAATGCATGGTCACCGAGTAGAGCCCCCCGTCGTCGCACTGCACCTGCAAGTTGTTCCACTTGAGTTGCATGTAGCTGTAACCCGCGGTGTCGGCGGGCACGAGCACCTTCATCAAGGTGTAGCCGCCCTGCGCATCGCCGGGTATGGTGTCGAAGTGCGCCTTGTCGAGCCCGGCAGCGTCGCGAAACCCCTTGGCATAGAGCCCGTCGACGACCTGTTGCTGGCTCTGGTTGAAGCTGATGGCGCCGTCGATGAAACTGCCCTCGATGGCTTGGCCGCTGGCCGGGGCGCTTGTGTTCTTCTCCTTGCAGCCTGTGGCCAGGAGAGCTATTGCAATGGTGAGTATAAGGGCAACCGACTTCATATGCCTGTGGTTCTGTTAGTTTACGTTCAAAATCTTGTTGATGAGGATGGTGATATCGCTCACGTTGATCACGCCGTCGCCGTTCATGTCGGCCACGGTGCTCTGGAAGTCGCTCGAGGTCGACCCTGCCACTGCATTGCACATGAGGGTCACGTCGGTCACGTTGACCAGGCCGTCGCCGTTCACGTCGCCCAGGTCGTAGGGGGCCTCACTGGCATCCATGTTTACCCCGTAGTTGAGCGGGCGCTGTATCGTCTTGTAGTACACGTTGCCGAAGCTGTCGGTCACCTTCACCGTGATGGGCAGGTTGCTGGTGTGGGCCTGCGAGAGAAACATGTGGCCATTGGTGCAGGTGGCAAAGGTGCTGGTGAGCGAGCCGTCTTTGCGGTAGCGGTAATAGTCGTAGGCAAGCACGTGCAGCGGGTCGTAGGCCACGACGCGCTTGGCATCGAGGACGTATTCGGTGCCCTCGCGCACCTCTACCTTCCAGTCGGTGTCGTAGGCAAACACATTGGTGAGCACGGCGTTGTCGTTGTAGTTGCTATAGGAGGGCACCATCGAGGGATAGGCTGCGACGAGCGACTTGGCAGTGGCATCGGTGGTCATGAAATTCTTCACGGTGTTCATGTCGTAGATGCGGGCTTGGGCGTTGCCGTTGTTGGCAATCGACTTGTATTTCCATTGCAGCGAGTCGCCGTCGACCGTCCAGTAGCTATAGCCGGCCGGGCTGCCGTCTTGGCAGAAGTTGTAGGCATAGTTGGTGTTCTGCAGGCGGGCCGTCCACCACCAGGTGGCGCATATGGCTGCGATGTTGTGCTCGGTGATGTTCTTGTAGATGGGGTGAGCCATGTAGTTGTAGTGGGTGTGGCCACTCATGAAGTGCACGCGGGTGAACCCGTTGAAGCATGCTGCCAGCGTGGCATAGTTGGTGCCGCCGCCGTAGGTTGCAAATGTGCTGTTGAGCCTGAATTGCGGGATGTGAAACATCACGATGATGGGTGTCGACTTGTCGGTGATGAGCCTCAAGTCCTTGGCAAGCCATGCCAGCTGGTCGCTGGTCACCAGGTCGGTATAGCCGCGGCCGCCGGCAATATTGGTGCCGCTGGCAGTGCCCGAGTTGGTGTAGTAGATGTCGTCGAGCACGATGTAGTGCACGCGGCCCAGGTTGAAGGAGTAGAAGTTGGGGCACACGATGGTGCGCCAGGGGCGCGAGGCCAGGAAGTCGGTGCTGTCGGTGAGCGGTGTCACCGAGCCGTCGTTGTCGTGGTTGCCCATCACGGGGAAGAGGGGCATGGGGTAGCCATAGCTCACCTGGTCGTCCATGAAGTTGCTCAGGTTGTACTTGTTGGCATACCAGTAGAGGTCCCAAGTGAGGTCGCCCAGTATGGTGGAGTAGATTTTGGTGCCATTGTAGAGGGCGAGGTTTTTCTCCTTCTTCAAGGCTGAAATCCACCCGCTGTTGTACATCGAGCGGTCGCCGTTGCGGCGTGCCAGGTGGCTGTCGGCGCCAAATATCATGATGTATTTGTCGTTGCTCACCTTGGTCAAGGCGAAGTCGTGGGTCTCGACCGAGTCGGCGCTGGCATGGTTGAAGGGTTGCCAGAATTGTGGGTTGAAGCCGTTCTTGTACTCGGGCTCATAGCCGCTGGGCACGGTGTAGAACACATATCCGTACTTCTTGGCGCTTGTGAAGCTGTAGTAGCCGCTGTCGTCGGTGGTGGTCACCACCACGCCGTCGCTCACCTCAACGCCGGCCACGCCGGTGCCGCTGCAGGTGATGTGGCCGCTCACGTTGTAGGCTCCTGCCTGAAGGCTGAGGCAGGCGAGCGCTGAAATCAAGGTCGATTTAGTCAAAAAATTCTGTATCATTCGTTTTCGTTTTGAAGCAATTGTGGTTTTGTTTTGTTTGCTGTTGCAAAAGTAACTAAAATTTTGGCAACATGACACCTTGCGTTCCCCTAAAATTGTAGGGAAACGCAAGGTAGCCGGTTAGGCTCGCATTTTTCAGCTCACTTGAGCACCACTTTCACAATGGTGTCGGGGCCCTTGGGCTCTTGCGGGAGCAGGAGCACGACGCCGCCCGGCACGGTTGCGGTTTTTACCGTGGCTCCGCCGGCGAGCAGCGAGGCGCTTTTCACCTTGCGGTTGCCTATGGGCAGGGGCAGCGCCTTGTCGGCCCAGTCGAGGATGTGCACATAGAGGGTGTCGCCGCGCTGCGTGGTCACACCCCAGTCGCGCGGGCTCACCATGCCGCCGCGGGTGCCATAGATGCTCTCGCCGTTGGCGCGCAGCCACTGGCCTATGGCCTTGAGGCGGTCGAGGCTCTCTTGCGGCAGCTGGCCGTCGGGGCGGGGCCCGATGTTGAGCAGCAGGTTGGCATTGCGGCCTGCCGTGCTCACGAGCAGCTGTATCAGCTCGTCGGCGCTCTTGTAGTTCTTGTCGGTGATGTCGTAGCCCCACGAGTCGTTCATCGTTTGGCACGTCTCGAGCGGCAGGCGGCTCACGGCCTGGCCCGAAAGCCCCGCCTTGTTCTCGCCGGGCACGTCGCGCTCAAAGATTTGGATGTCTTCGCCGGCAAAGGGCGACTGGTGGTGGTTGTTGGCCACCAGGCAGCCAGGCTGCAGCCTGTGGATGAGGGCATACTGCTCGGGCAGGCGCCAGTTGAAGGGCGACGCGTCGCTGTCGTGGTCCCACCAGCCGTCGAACCATATGCAATCAATTTTGCCGTAGCCAGTGAGCAACTCGGTGAGTTGCTGCTTCATAAACCGCAGGTAGCTGTCGTAGTCCTGCTCCTGGGTGGGGCGGCCCAGCTTGCGCCCGGTGCGCCCTAGCGGGTAGTCGGTGCGGTGCCAGTCGAGGTGGCTGTAGTACAGGTGCAGGCTCAGCCCCTCGCGGTGGCATGCCTGAGCCAGCTCGGCCACCACGTCGCGCTTGAAGGGGGTGCCGTCGACCACGTTGTAGGGCGAGGTAGCGGTCTTGAACATCGAGAACCCGTCGTGGTGGCGCGAGGTGAAGGTGACGTAGCGCGCACCGGCGTCTTTGAAGGCTCGCACCCACGCCTCGGCGTCAAATTTGCTCGGGTAGAACCCGTCGGCCAGGTGGGTGTATTCGCTGTAGTTGAGCTTCTTGTTGTTCATCACCCACTCGCCGTCGCCCAGCATCGAGTAGATGCCCCAGTGGATGAAGATGCCAAACTTGCTGTCTTGGAACTCCCGTTGTGCCTGCTTGATGGCGTCGCTGGGCACATAGGTGGTGGTGGTGCCTGTTTCGGTCTGGGCCCAGGCCGTGGCCCCGAGGGTGAGCGCTGCCAGGAGCGCAATCATCGTTTTTCTCATAAGAAGGTAATTGTGTATAAATGAATGGTTTGGCTTGCCGATTATTGTTGCTTGGTGTCGTTCTCGTTGCCGCCGGTGTCGAGGCCAAAGCAGTGCTTGATGGTCTTGCGTATGGCCTCGGCCTCGCGCACGTTGCGCTTGAGGATGTTGAGCACGGTCTTGATGTACTCGTCTTTGTTCTGGAGTCCGCACAAGATGGCCACGTTGCTCTCAGGCAGCATCATCTTCTGGTTGAACACGCGCAGTATCATGGCGTAGTTCTGCTCGTCGAGATACTTATGGAACTCGCGGCATATGCTCTCATACATGCCGCGGGGGTTGATCTCGTTGACCAGGTCGAGCAGGTGGTCCTCGAGGGCGCTGATGTTGCGGAAGCGGGCGTCGACCCTGAGCTCCACGCTATGCTTCACGCGGTGACGCACATGCATGAGGGCCTGCGACTTGAGTTGCTCGCCGAACATCTTGACCACGGCCTTCTTCACGCTGAAGAACACGTCGTTCTCGTTCTTGTGGCGGTAGCGGGCCACGGCGCGTATCACGCCCTCGAGCATGAGTATGTTCTCGATCTCGGCCACATTGGGCACGAGTATCTTCTTCTCGCGCAGGTATTCCACCTCCTTGTCGTCGCGCCGGTCGCGGTCGACGATGCCCCAGCTGTCGAGGTGGTGAAACGACTTGAGGTCGTTGAATGAGCGCACGCTCTCTATCACCTTGTTGCAACTGCCCAGAGGCTTCACGGTATACTCGGGGAAGATGAGCGGGTAGAGGCGGCCGTCGATGCTGTGCACTTCGTCGCCCTCGACAAAGAGCACTGGCTTGCGGCTGCCCAGCAGGTCGTAGTAGAGGCCGTCGTCGAGCCGGGCGCTCGATTGCATCACCTCATAGTCCCACGTGATGGCGGCTGGGTCGAAGCTCTTGATCCAGATGCACTGGTTGTCGATGCGGCTGCTGGCGAAGTCGATGTCGTGGGTGTTGTAGATGAAGGTGCAGTCGGGGCGCATCTCCTCGATGGCGTTCCACAAGGTCGACATCATCGACTGGTGTATAAACACCTCGGGGTCGTCGACCAGTATCACTGCATTGGGCATGGCATAGAGCACGGCGCCTATGTAGTAGAGCACCGTCTTCTCGCCGTCGCTCAAGCGCAACGACGTGTAGCGGTCTTGTTGCCCCTCGGTGGCAAATAGCAGTTTGCCATTCTCTCGCAGCACTTTGTTTTTGGGAAACACCTGCTGCCACATCTTCACCACCGTGTCGAGCTTGGTCTTGGGAAATTGCGCTTGCTCGCCCATGAGCAGGTGGGCCTTGTAGTTCATCAGGTCGCGAAACTCGTCGACCATCATGATGTAGACCAGTTTGTCAAACTCATTGGTGGCTGTGCCCTTGTCGAGGGTCAAGGCCTCGTTGAGCCGGTCGTAGATGTCGTCGATCGAACCCTTGAGCTTGGTCTTGGAGTAGGCCGAGAAGAGGCCGCGCAGGGCCGAAATGCGGTAGGCCTTGTCGCCGCATTGCTGCATGATCCAGTTGCAGAACCGCGTTTTGCCGCTGCCGTTGGCACCTATTATAGTGATTTGCTTCGCGTTGTGAAGCACGTCGGGCTGTTGGCCGTTGCTTTTGTTGGGGAGCTTGATATCCATAGTTTCTAAGCCGTTCATTAATGGTGACGTAAATATAAGCAAACTTGCGACAAATAGCAAGTAAAATCATTTAAAAACCACTTTTGCCGACTTGTCGCATATTTTTTCACCCCCGCCGCAGGTGAGCGGTGCACAGGTTCACTCCACCAGCCAGCGCTCGATGTTGCGCTGCTCGCTGTTGAAGTTGGCGCCCACCTTGATCACCTGGCGGCCGTCGCTCTTGTAGGGGTCGGC
>OMUK01000097.1 GCA_900314215.1 uncultured Prevotellaceae bacterium | reverse complement strand
AAGAATTACGAAAGATGATAACTATTAGCAGTACAAGAAGACGCAAAACTCAGAATATTATATCTAAAATTCGTTTTGCATTCTTAGGCGACTTGGTAAAGTGTTACGAGCAACTTGGCCATGATTCGACCTACCTTCTCTGTAAAGAAGGCCTGCCTATGTTTCTTGTAGAATCTCACGTGATTATTCCATATAGCACATATAATTATATATCATTTCGACTTGGCTTTGTTAAGGAACGTATTGCGAAATTGGCTTGCGTTAATGAAAAAGTGAAATCCTCTTTGCTGAAGTGGAAGGGTGCAGAGTATTTTTATGTCAATGAGGCGCTTGAAGCTTGTGGACAGCAAGAAAATTCTATACGATATTTTTCAATATTATATCGTCTTTTTTCGGTCATAGCCAAGTGTGACGACAAAATCACCCTTAGTGAGAGCAGATGGCTCCTAAAACTCATGTCATTTAAATCTGTTAGTAAAGACTATGGTTTGAAAGATTTTGAAAAAATGGCTTTTAAAAAGGTTGATTCACCTCAACAAGATGCTAAGACAAAATCGGAGGGTGCCAAACCCAATCCATTGAAGGAACTTAATTCTTTGATTGGACTGAAAGAAGTGAAAAAAGATATATCTGCTATTTCTGATTTTGTTAAGATACAACAAATTAGAAATAAAAAGGGAATTAAGCCTGCTAAAATGTCTTATCATTGCGTGTTTACTGGCAATCCTGGCACAGGCAAGACTACCGTAGCGCGTATTCTCGCAAAAATATATGAATACTTCGGCATTTTAAAAAAAGGGCACTTGGTTGAAACCGATCGCTCAGGGCTTGTCGCTGAATATGTGGGACAAACGGCTGTGAAAACTAATAAAATAATAGATTCAGCTCTTGATGGGGTGCTGTTTATTGATGAAGCTTATTCGCTTGTGCAAGGAGGCGGCAATGATTATGGGCAAGAAGCTATTTCAACATTATTGAAACGCATGGAAGATGATCGTGATCGTCTTATAGTAGTACTTGCAGGATATTCTGACGAAATGAAAAAATTTATCGATTCCAATCCGGGACTTCAGTCAAGATTCAATAGATATATACATTTTCCTGACTATACCGCCGAGGAACTATTGCAAATTTTCCATCTGAATGTAAAGGAAAATCAGTATAAACTGGAGGAGGCAGCTGATGCACTGCTTTCTGAAAAACTGAAATTTGCAGTAGAGCATAAACAGAAGAATTTTGGCAATGGGCGTTTTGTGAGAAACCTGTTTGAGAAAACAATTCAAAATCAGGCAATACGGCTTTCTCCTAAGCCTAATATCTCGGACGAGGAAATGATGCTATTGAAAGCAGAAGATATTCCGGAAAATTAAAATTATAACTATGGACAGTTTAAATAAACTTTACAATCAGTATTACCAATTGATAGAAAATCTGCAGTCCAATGAATCTGAAGGTCTCTCCACCAACCTGTTGCAAGACGGGATTGAATGCGATGGAGCTAAGGATGAAGATACATCCGCAGGCTTCGCTGTGAAGACTAAGGAATATTCTATTGACCGCAACTATTATGCACAAGTGGATAAAGCCACAGGCTTGCTTGTGAATTTCTATGATAAATATTTGAGAAAGGAAGATGTTAGGCTGCAAGTCAACGCTATTCTTAAAGATAGACGAGAAGAAAACGTCAAGTTTTGTTTTCTCGTAGATGTATTGCGCTGTTATGATGGTCTTGATCACCCAACAACTTTCAATAATCCTGAAGGTATAGCATTGATGATATTGCTCGGCAGGATATTTCACATTGGTGAAATAAATGATTATATGGAATTAAAAATGGTTAGTCCGCTAACTCTTTCTTTGATAGATTTACTCCCCTATATAGATGCTCTTTCCTGTGAATTGGGTAACAGGTATTCCCTGTTTTTGTCGTCAATACTCAGCAAGATTTCTTCTGATACCGACCATTTATACCGTCTTCTTTTGTACAATTTCTGTAAAAGAATTGCAGAAGTCGATGGCAAAATTTCTATTTCAGAACAGGACTGGCTTAACGAAATTGCTCTCTTGAATGATGACGATCCCAACAACGATATCGATTTGAGCAAACTACAATAAGAAGGGGATGCAATGAATATTGTGCAACGTTTCTTTTGCGACGAACACATCATGCTGGTTGCCATCTTGGTGAACACAGCCATCTTGTTTTTTGGGGGCTTTTGGCCTGGCTCTGAGTGGATCAACGTGTTGGACTCTCTGTTTACTTTGCTTTTCCTCATGGAAGCCATTGTCAAGATTTATACCGAAGGCTGGAAGTGTTATTGGGGCTCCATGTGGAATCGTTTTGACTTTGTTGTTGTTTTGGTTGCTTTGCCATCGTTGGCAAGCCCGTTTCTAGAGTACTCAACGACTACGAGTGCCGTGCTCTCGTTGCGGACGGTGCGGCTGTTTAAGTCCTTCAGGTTGTTACGATTTATTCCTAACATTCAGCAGATATTCAAAGGGACGAAGTTGGCCATCCGGGCTTCGCTATTTGTGATTGTTGCAGGACTGGTCATTCTATTCATTTTCTCAATCTTGTCATCGGCTTTGTTTGGCGGGCTTGCTCCTGAGTATTTTGGCAATCCCGGAATAAGTCTGTACAGCATCTTCCGCTTGTTCTCGATCGAGGGGTGGTATGAGTTGCCCGATGCGATAGCCGCGCACTCCACACCAGGATGGGGTCTCTTTGCTCGCGTGTATTTCTCTATACTTGTGTTTTTGGGAGGAATGCTAGGAATGTCGTTGATAACGTCACTCTTTGTCGACTCAATGGCTGGCGATAACAACGACGAGGTCTTGAAGAAACTAGACCAAATTGAAGCCGAACTAAAGAAATTGAAGGAAGACAAGGCCCAGAAGCAATAATATATATATAGCTGATGTCGTTACCGTCGCCGCCGCAGTCAAAACCGAATTGCAGGGGACGGTCTTGCGCCGGCCCACAAACCATGATACATCATATTTTTTTTATTGATAAAGAGTAAATTGTAGGGACGCGACATGCCGCGTCGGCAGGGAATAATGGTAAATTGGCTTTTTCCCCCTCCCTGCTTTCCCACATTCTGCTAAAATGTCAGCTGCCTGCAAGCGCAAAAAAATGCCGTCGCAAGCGGTGGGGCTGCGGCGGCATTGTGGCTGAAATGGTGCGGGGATGGGCTATTCCCACTCGATAGTGGCCGGTGGCTTGGACGAGATGTCGTAGCACACGCGGTTCACGCCTTTCACCTTGTTGATGATCTCGTTGCTCACGCGGGCCAGGAAGTCGTAGGGCAGGTGGGCCCAGTCGGCGGTCATGGCGTCTTGGCTGGTGACGGCGCGCAGGGCCACGGGGTGCTCATAGGTGCGCTCGTCGCCCATCACGCCCACGCTGCGAATGGTGCTGAGCAACACAGCGCCGGCTTGCCACACGTGGTCGTAGAGGCTTGTGCCGTCGTCGAGCACATAGTTGTGCATGGCCTCGATGTAGATGTCGTCGGCCTCTTGCAGGATGCGCACCTTGTCGCGGGTGATGTCGCCCAGGATGCGCACGGCCAGGCCGGGACCCGGGAAGGGATGGCGGTTGATGAGGCGCTCGGGCATGTGCAGCTCGTGGCCCACGCGGCGCACCTCGTCCTTGAAGAGCCACTTGAGCGGCTCGCACAGCTTGAGTTTCATGTCCTTGGGCAGGCCGCCCACGTTGTGGTGGCTCTTGATGGTCATGCCCGTGATGCTCAGGCTCTCGATGCGGTCGGGGTAGATGGTGCCCTGGGCGAGCCAGCGGGCATCGGTAATCTTGCCAGCCTCGGCGTTGAACACCTCCACAAAGTCGCGGCCTATGATTTTGCGCTTCTGCTCGGGGTCGGTCACGCCTGCCAGGTCGCCGAAGAACTTCTCGCTGGCGTCGACGCCTATCACGTTGAGGCCCAGGCCACGATAGGCGTCCATCACCTTGTTGAACTCATTCTTTCGCAGCATGCCGTGGTCTACAAAGATGCAGGTGAGCTTGTCGCCTATGGCCTTGTTGAGCAAGGTGGCACACACGCTCGAGTCGACGCCGCCCGAGAGGCCCAGGATGACGCGGTCGCTGCCCAGTTGCTGCTTGAGCTCGGCAACGGTGCTCTCTACAAACGAGGCTGCGCTCCACTGCTGGCGGCTGCCGCATATGTCGACCACAAAATTCTTGAGCAGTAGCTTGCCCTGGGTGGTGTGAAACACTTCGGGGTGAAATTGCACGGCCCACAGGGGGTGCTTCTCGCTGGCATAGGCGGCATAGCGCACGTCGGCCGTCGAGGCTATCACCTTGCAGGTGGGCGGGATGGCGGTGATGGTGTCGCCGTGGCTCATCCACACCTGGCTATCGGTGTCGAAGCCCTTGAAGAGCGGGTTCTCCTTGTCGATCCACTGCAAGCGGGCGCGGCCATACTCGCGGGTGTCGGTGCGCTCCACCTTGCCGCCGCCGCTGTAGGCAATGTACTGCGCGCCATAGCATATGCCCAGCACAGGCACCTTGCCCACAAATTGGCTCAGGTCGACCTTGAAGGCCTCGGCGTCGTGCACCGAGTAGGGCGAGCCCGAGAGAATGACGCCTATCACGCTCTCGTCGCCCACGGGATACTTGTTGTAGGGCAGGATTTCGCAGAATGTGTCGAGCTCGCGCACGCGGCGGCCTATGAGTTGGGTCGTCTGCGAGCCGAAGTCGAGAATGATAATTTTTTGCTGCATGATGTGTGTATCTAAATTGAAAAACTTTATTCCTTCTTAGCCTTCATGCAAGCCCATATGAAGTAGGCAATCAGCAGCACATAGAGCACGAGGCTCACCAGGTTGCTGGCAACGTCGCCCAGAGCATACTGGTTCACAAAGTTGGTAATGCCATCTTTGAAGAAGAAGAGCAGTGCCGCGCTCACCACGCCCATGAGGGCGCCGCCGGCGATGAAGCCGCTGCCCAGCAGGGTGCCGCGTTGCACGCGGGCCTCGTTGAGCTTCTTGTCCTTGCTGCGCGAGCCCACGAGCCAGCTTATGGCGCCGCCCACGAGCAGCGGGGCGTTGAGGTCCATAGGGATGAACATGCCCAGCGAGAATGCCAGTGCAGGCACCTTGAGCCAGTTGAGCAGGCAGGCCAGCACGGCGCCCACGATGTAGAGCGTCCAGGGAGCTGGCTTGCCCGTCATCACGGGGTCGATCACGGCTGCCATGGCGTTGGCCTGCGGTGCCACGAGGGCATCCTTGCCCGTGAAGCCGTACACCTGGTTCAAGAGCATCATCACGCCGCCCACGGTGGCAGCTGCCACGATGGTGCCCACTGCCTTCCAAGTCTGCTGCTTGGCAGGCGTGGTGCCTATCCAGTAACCTATCTTCATGTCGGTCACCATGCCGCCGGCCATCGAGAGCGCGGTGCACACCACGCCGCCTATCACCATCGAGGCCACGATGCCTTGCGAGCCGCTCAGGCCGATGGCAACGAAGATGCCCGATGCGATGATGAGCGTCATGAGCGTCATGCCCGACACGGGGTTGCTGCCCACGATGGCAATGGCGTTGGCCGCCACGGTGGTAAACAGGAAGGCGATCACCACCACCACGATAAAGGCCACAATGGTCTGTGCCAAGTTGTGTATCACGCCTATATAGAAGAACACGAAGGTCACCAGCAGGGCTGCGCACAGGGCAAAGACGAGCGCGCGCATCGAGATGTCGCGCTGGGTGCGCACGGGCTTCACCGTCTCGGCCTTCTTGCTGAACGACTTGCCAGCCAGGCCCACGGCGCTCTTGATCACGCCCCACGACTTGATGATGCCTATGATACCGCTCATGGCGATACCGCCAATACCGATGTAGCGGGCGCCGGCCACCACGCCATTCTCGGTGCTCACGCCGCGGAATATGTCGGCGGCCGAGAGCGCGGCCAGGTCGGGATTCATGCCCATGAGGGGCACAATCACCCACCAGATGAAGGCGCTGCCGGCAAAGATGATGAAGGCGTAGCGCAGACCCACGATGTAGCCCAGACCCAGCACTGCGGCGCCGGTGTTGATCGAGAACATGGCCTTGGTGTTCTGGGCAAACTCCTGAAGCTTGGGTATTGCGGTAGTCGACAGGGTGTCGGTCCATATCTTAAACGAGGCGAAGAAATCGTAGAGTCCGCCTATGATGCTGGCGATAACCAGTGGCTTGGCTTGGTCGCCGCCCTTCTGGCTGCTGATGAGCACCTGGGTGGTAGCTGTGGCCTCGGGGAAGGGGAACTTGCCGTGCATGTCCTTCACAAAATACTTGCGGAAGGGGATGAAGAACAAGATGCCCAGCAGGCCGCCCAGCAGCGAGCTCATAAACACCTCGAGGAAGTTGACCGTGATATCGGGGTACTTGTCTTGCAAGATGTAGAGCGCCGGCAGGGTGAAGATGGCTCCTGCCACCACGATGCCCGATGCGGCACCAATCGATTGGATAATCACATTCTCGCCTAGCGAATTCTTGCGGTGGGTGGCGGCGCCAATGCCGGCTGCGATGATGGCAATCGGGATGGCGGCCTCAAACACTTGGCCCACTTTCAGACCCAGATAGGCGGCTGCCGCACTGAAGATTACCGCCATGATCAAGCCCAGCGTCACCGAGTAGGGCGTAACCTCGGGATAGGTGCGATTGGGCTTCAACGGCGGCACATACTCCTCGCCCTCCTTGAGCTCGCGAAACGCGTTCTCGGGCAGCGAGTAGTTTTCTTCTTCTTGTGCTTGCGTGGGAGATTTGGTTGAAACTGTAGTCTTTTCGTCTTCCATTATTTAAATTTTTAAGTTGAATAAACACTAAAGTTACGCAAAGATAGTGCAAAATTTTCGTACCTTTGTAAAAATAGTTGATAAATCCAGATGATTGACACATTATATCGCGACATCATAAGCCCCGACGTGAATCTGGTGGGGGCCATTTTCAAGTTGCTGCTCAGCATGCTGCTGGGTGCCGCCATCGGCTTTGAGCGCCGCCGCAAGGGCCAGATAGCCGGCCTGCGCACGTTTGCCCTCATCGCTATGGGAGCCACCATGGCCATGCTGGTGAGCATCTACATCCCGCAGGAGTACCTGGGCTTGAAAAACGGCGACCCGGGCCGCATCGCCGCCCAGGTGGTGAGCGGCGTGGGCTTCCTGGGTGCCGGTGCCATCATTCAGATGAAGGGCTCGGTGCGCGGCCTCACCACCGCCGCGGGCATATGGATGACGGCCTGCATAGGCCTGGGCGTGGGCGCTGGCATGTATCTCATCACCACGGTGGCCACGCTGCTCATCATCTTTGTGCTGGTCTATATCGAGAAATATGAGCAGCGTGCCAATTTCTTGTGGGAGCACAAGGTGGTGAGGGTGAAGGTGCACGGCATCGTGCGCAACCTCGACAATAGCCTGCAGGTTTTCAGGAAATACGATGTGAAGGCTTCGCGCGAATACATGAAATACAACTACGAGGACAACCTCACCATCATCAACTATGTGGTGCTCACCAAGGACACGGTGAGCGTGACCAGCCTCTTCGACGACCTGGGCGCCTGCTTCGACGACCCCATCTCGATCACGCTCACCAACGAGCCTAATTTCTAAATCTGCAATCATAGCTTATGGACGCGACCCAAATACAATCACTCATAGGCGACCTGGCGCTCATCCTCATGCTTGCCGCTGTGGCTGCCATTGTGTTTAAATTGCTCAAGCAGCCGCTGGTGCTGGGCTACATTGTGGCTGGCTTCATCGCCAGCCCCCACTTCAAGTTTCTGCCCACCGTGGCCAACCCCGACAACATCAGCTTCTGGGCGCAAATAGGCATTGTGGTGCTCCTCTTCTCGCTGGGCCTGGAATTCAGCTTCCAGAAGCTCATGAAGGTGGGCGGCTCGGCCCTGCTCACGTGCCTCATCATCGTCACGGGCATGCTGGGCGTGGGCTTCACCGTGGGCAGCATGCTGGGCTACAGCACGGTCGACGCCCTGTTTCTGGGCGGCATGATCTCGATGTCGTCGACCACGATTATCTTGAAGGCCCTGAGCGACCTGAACCTGAAGCAGCGCCGCTTTGTGCCCCACGTGATGGCGGTGCTCATTGTCGAGGACCTGGTGGCGGTGGTGCTGCTGGTCATCCTCTCGTCGATAGCCATCAACAAGCGCGTTGAGAGCGACCAGATGATCGAGGCCATCCTCAAGCTGTCGTTCTACCTCATTATATGGTTCACCGTGGGCATCTTTGTGATTCCCAGCGTGTTTAAGCGCTTCAAGCGCTTCATCACCGACGAGCTCATGCTCGTCATAGCCATGGGCTTGTGCTTCGGCATGGCCTTGCTGGCCGTGTGGGCGGGCTTCTCGCTGGCCCTGGGTGCCTTTGTGATCGGCTCGATACTGGCTGGCACCATCGAGGCCGAGCGCATCGAGCGCATCATCACCCCGGTCAAGGACCTCTTTGGCGCTGTGTTTTTCATCTCGGTGGGCATGATGGTCGACCCGGTGCTCATCGGCAACAATGCCGGCATCATCTTCCTGCTCTCGGCCGTGGTGGTCGTGGGCATGATCGTGTTTGGCACGGTGGGCATGCTGGCCACGGGCCAGTCGCTCAAGGTGGCCATGGAGTCGGGCTTCTGCCTGACGCAGATAGGCGAGTTCTCATTCATCATCGCCACCACCGGCACGCAGCTGGGCGTGCTGGGCAGCAACATGTATCCTATCATCGTTGCCGTGTCGGTGATCACCACATTTTTCACCCCGTTCTTCATCAAGAGCGCGCTGCCGTGCTACAACTGGGTGGCACGTCACCTGCCCGAGCGGTGGGGCGTGCTGCTCGAGGGCTACAGCAAGAATGCCGCCGTGAGCGAGAAGAGCGAGACGCGCAAGCTGTGGAATAGGGTGGCGCGGCGCTATGTGGTGAGCACCATCGTGTATGGCGCCATCGTGGTGGGCCTGTGGTTCCCCATCCGCTCGATAGTGATGCCCGCCATCTACCACGCCATTCCCGGCCATTGGGGCCGACTGCTGGCCGCCGTGTGCGGCTTTGCCATCAACATGCCCTTCCTGTTTGCCATCGCCAATCCGCGCCTCAAGGCCGAGGAGCGGGCCGTGCTGGTGAGGGACCGCGGCCGCATCAGCCTCGTGCCTATGGGAGTGATGATGGTCGTGAGCTTCCTGCTGGTGCTGCTTTTCACCGTGTTTTATTTCCAGGCCACGCTCTCGGGCCCCAATGCGGTGATAGGCGCCACGGTGCTCTGTGTGGTGCTTGCGGCTCTGCTCTCGCCGCTGCTGCGCCGTCGCGTGGGCAAACTTGAGCGTCATTTCCTCGACAACATGAACGAACGCGAGAACCGACGCACCGGCAAGAACAATGTGCTGGTGAGCGATTTCCACTTGGCCTATATGCACGTGGGCTACGGCGCCCCCTTTGTGGGGCAGACGCTCGCCGAGGCCAACTTGCGCCTGCGCTATCACGTGAATGTGGTGAATGTGCAGCGCAACGGCACCAACTATCCCGTGCCGGGCGGCGACATGCGCATCTTCCCGGGCGACACGCTGGGCGTGATTGGCACCGACGAGAGCATCCAGCACCTGCTCGCCGTGGTCGAGGCCCCGGGCGACACCGCCACGCCCTCGCCGCGCAAGGAGGAATTCCTGCACTTCACCATTGGCGACAGTTCGCCCCTGGTGGGCAAGTCGCTGGCCCAGGCACGCCTGCGTGAGGACTACACCTCGCTGCTGGTGGCCATCGGGCGCGCTGGCGACGTCTACGTCAGTCCCACCCCCGACGTGGTCTTCCGCGCCGGCGACACCCTGTGGATTGTGGGCGACCCCAAGCAGCTCCAGCCCCTGCACTAAATTTGATTTTAGAAGTTCGCTTTTTGTTTGTAAATTTGCAGTTTAGTTTAAGCAATACATATCATTATGGCAAGAAACAAAGAAGAACTGCAAGGCGTGACGCTGCTGGGCAACCAGGGCACCAAGTATGAGTTTGACTACCGCCCCGACGTGCTGGAGACCTTTGTCAACAAGCACCAGGACAACGAGTATCTGGTCACGCTCAACTGCCCCGAGTTCACCAGCTTGTGCCCCAAGACGGGGCAGCCCGACTTTGGCCGCATTGTCATCAACTACATCCCGCGGGTGAGGATGGTGGAGAGCAAGAGCCTGAAGCTCTACCTCTTCAGCTTCCGCAACCACGGCGACTTCCACGAAGATTGCGTCAACATCATCATGAAAGACTTGGTGAAGCTCATGGACCCCAAGTATATCGAGGTGCGTGGCATCTTCAACCCTCGCGGCGGCATCTCGATCTACCCCTTTGCCAACTATGGCGACGCCGAGCATCAGGACATGGTGAGGGCACGCCTGCTGGCCAGTTTCCAATAATTATAAACACGCAACATTATGGCAAAAGACGCAGTAATCATCACATCGGGCGGCATGGACAGCACCACGCTGCTCTACGAGTATAAAGACGAGATAGCTCTCGCCATCACCTTCGACTACGGGTCGACGCAGAACGGCCGCGAGCGCGTGTGCGCCGTCACCCACTGCCAGCGCTTGGGCATCAAGCACTTGATCATCCCGCTGGAATTTATGCACCGCTACTTCAAGAGCGCCCTGCTCGAGACGGCCGACGACATCCCCGAGGGCAACTACGACGACGAGAACATGAAGTCGACGGTGGTGCCCTTCCGCAACGGCATCATGCTGGCCATTGCCTGCGGCATCGCCGAGAGCAACGGTCTGAAGCGCGTGATGATAGCCAACCATGCCGGCGACCACGCCATCTATCCCGACTGCCGCCCGGGCTTCATCCAGGCCATGTCGCAGGCCATGCAGAATGGCACCTACGAGGGCATCAAGATTTTTGCCCCCTACACCAATATCACCAAGGCCGACATCGCCCGCCACGGCAAGCGGCTGGGCATCGACTACAGCGAGACCTACTCGTGCTACAAGGGCCGCGAGAAGCATTGCGGCAAGTGCGGCACCTGCCGCGAGCGCCGCGAGGCCCTGCGCGAGGCTGGCATAGTCGACACCACCCAGTATGAGTGCGACGAGGAGCCGGCCGACAACCAGAAGTAAAATCACTTAAGAATATAATATAGTATAATGTATTACGTAAAAAAGACCATCGAGATCTCGGCAAGCCACCAGCTCAAGCTCGACTATGAGAGCAAGTGCGAGAACCTGCACGGCCACAACTGGATTATCTCGGTTTACTGCCGGGCCCGCGAGCTCGACCACAACGGCATGGTCTATGACTTCTCCAAGCTGAAGAAGGTGGTGACCGACCGCCTCGACCACAAGAACCTGAACGAGGTGTTGCCCTTCAACCCCACGGCCGAGAACATCGCCCGCTGGATTGTCGACTCCATACCCGAGTGCTACCGCGCCGACGTGCAGGAGTCGCGCAACAACCTGGCCACCTATATCGACGACGATGCTCAAGATTAACGAGATATTCTACTCGCTGCAAGGCGAGGGCTACAACACGGGCACGGCAAGCGTCTTTGTGCGCCTGAGCGGCTGCAACCTGCGTTGCTCATTTTGCGACACGCAGCACGAGCAGGGCACGATGATGACTACCGGGCAAATTGTGGATGCGGTGAACCGCTACCCGCAGGCACCGCTCATTGTGCTCACCGGCGGCGAGCCCTCGCTCCACATCGACCACGACTTCATCGCCGCCCTCAAGCAGGGCACCGGCAAGCGCATCGCCATCGAGACCAACGGCACCCACCCGCTGCCCGCCGGCATCGACTGGGTCACCCTCTCGCCTAAGCAGGGCTTTGAGGGCGGCGACACCCACCCGCTGGTGCTCACCCGCGCCGACGAGCTCAAGGTGGTGTATCTGGGTCAGGACCTGGAGCAATATGCCGGCATCGAGGCCGCCCACCGCTTTTTGCAGCCGTGCTATGTGCCCGACCCCGAGCAGTGCCGGAGCAACATGCAGGCCTGTGTCGACGCCGTGCTTGCTCACCCCGAGTGGCGCCTCTCGCTGCAGGTGCATCGCGTGCTAGGCATCAGATAAAACATTGATATCAAACAAATAAAAACAATAATAAAATAGTAACCTTTTATGAAGAATTTGACAAAATTGGCTCTTGTCGCCTGCATGGCTGTGCCAGCAGTGGCAATGATGGCACAAAATCACGGCATCAACAAGGCCGACATGGACCCCAGCGTGGCCCCTGGCGAGGACTTCTATGAGTATGCCGGCGGCGGCTGGATGAAAGCCAACCCCTTGAAGCCCGAGTATGCAAGCTATGGCGTGTTCAACGACCTGGCCGAGACCAACCGCAAGCACCTGCGCGAGCTCATCGAGGACTTGCAGAAGACTCCTCAAGCTCCTGGCACCAATGGCCAGAAGTGCGTAGACCTCTACAACATGGCCATGGACAGCGTGCGCCTCAACAAGGAGGGCGCCACGCCCCTGCAGGCCGACCTGGCTGTGGTGAAGGCTCTGAAGCGCAGCGACCTCACTGCCGAGCTCGTGCGTGAACACCTGAGCATGGGCAATCCCTTCTTTGGCATTGGCGTTGAGGCCGACCTGATGAATAGCAGCCTGAATGTGCTCTACATGAGCGGCGGCACCATGAGTATGCCCGACCGCGACTATTATCTCAAGACCGACCCCGAGAGCAAGAAGATTCAGCAGAAGTTCCGCGACTACATCGTGAAGCTCTTCACCCTCGCCGGCTACAGCAAGGCCGATGCCCAGGCTGCTGCCAAGACGGTCTACGACATGGAGTATAAGTTTGCCGAGGCCAGCATGACCCGCGCCGAGGCCCGCGACTACACCAAGCAGTACAACATCTACACTGTGGAGCAGCTGCAGGAGAATTATCCCGCAGTGAACTGGAAGCAATACTTCACCCTCATGGGTCTGCCCACCGTCAAGCAAGTGATTTTGAGCGAGCCCAAGGTGATGGCTGTGGCTCAAAACTTCATGAAGACCCTCACCGACAAGCAACTGCGCCTCTACCTGGCCTACAACGTGATTTCTAGCGGTTGCGGCAACCTGAGCGACGCCTTCCGCGACGCCAACTTCGACTTCTACGGCCGCACCCTGAGCGGACAGAAGGAGCAGAAGCCCCGCTGGAAGCGCGCGCTGGGCTATCCCAACGGCATGATGGGCGAGGCCCTGGGCCAGCTCTATGTGGCCAAGTATTTCCCGCCCGAGTCCAAGGCCAAGATGCTCAAGCTCATAGGCAACCTGCACAAGTCGCTGGCTACCCACATCGCCAATCTCTCGTGGATGAGCGACAGCACCAAGATCAACGCCCTGGTCAAGCTCAACAGCTACACCGTGAAGGTGGGCTACCCCGACAAGTGGCGCGACTACAGCAAGCTCACCATCGACCCCAAGATCTCGCTCTATGAGAATGTGAAAAACGTGGCTAAATTTGACACCCGCTACAATCTCGACAAGATGGACAAGCCCGTCGACCGCAGCGAGTGGGGCATGACACCGCAGACGGTCAACGCCTACTACAACCCGCTCAACAACGAGATCGTGTTCCCGGCAGCCATCCTGCAAGCTCCCTTCTTCGACCCCGAGGCCGACGATGCCACCAACTATGGCGCCATAGGTGTGGTGATAGGCCACGAGATGACTCACGGATTTGACGACCAGGGCCGCATGTTTGATGCCAACGGCAACATGAAGGGCTGGTGGACCAAGCAAGATGCCGTGAATTTCAAGGCCCTCGCCGAGAAACTCGCTGCACAATTCGACAAAATCGAGGTGCTCGACGGCGAGCACGCCAACGGCCACCTCACCCTGGGCGAGAACATCGCCGACCAGGGCGGCCTGCGTGTGTCGTATGACGCCTTCAAAAACACCCAAGAGTATCAGCAGGGCAAGCCCATCGACGGCTTCACGCCCACGCAACGCTTCTACCTGAGCTATGGCCGCATCTGGGCCGAGAACATGACCGACGAGGCCATGTATCAGCAGACCAAGAGCGACCCCCACTCGATAGGCCGCAACCGCGTGAACGCCACCCTGCGCAACATCGACACGTTCTACAACGCATTCAACATCAAGAGCGGCGACAAGATGTGGCTCGACCCCGCCGACCGCGTGGTGATATGGTAATATATCTCTTAATTTGAATTGATGAAACACAGTATCTATGTTTTCCTGCTCATCACAGCTGCCTTACTCGCTGTGATGAGCAGTTGTGGCAAAAGTGCCGAGGACCAGGCTCGTGAGCGCAAGCAAGACAGCATCGACTCGGTGCACAGGGCCGACTCCATCTATGCCGCACAGACGGCTGGCATGCTGCGTGCCGACAGCGTGATGACCCACCGCAGCGACTCGCTGCACTACGTGTGGGCCCACGAGGCCGAAATCAAGCGCAAGCAGCAGGCCGAGGCCCGCGCCTTTGTGGCCGATGTGATGAAATCCTATATCGCCGCCCTCAACTCGGGCGGCAACCCCAGCACAGCCCTGGGCAACAATGCCAGCAATGCGGTGGTGAGCGCCCTGAGCGCCCTCAACGGCAACCCTGCGGCCGCCCGTGCCGACTCGGTGCGCGGCGGCAGCAAGGCCTACACCTTTGTGAGCGTGGCCAATGCTAAGGACGAGGGCTGGTACACCTGCACCTGGCGCAAGGGCAACCAGAGCATTACCCGCCAAATGAAGGTGAACCCCAACGGAAAGGGACACATACGCATCGACGAGATCAAGTAGCGACATACTGTTGATTATGACCCAACTCTCAATCAAAAACATGGTGTGCCCGCGCTGCGTGATGGCCGTGCGCGACGTGCTGCAGTCGCTGGGCTACACAGCCACTCAGGTGAATATAGGCAACGCCACCGTTGCCCAGGACCTCGACGCTGCCCAGCTCAATGAGCTCGACGAGCACCTGCAGGCCATAGGCTTTGAGCTGTTGCGCAACGGGGATGAAGCCCTTGTGGAGCGCATCAAGACCGCCGTGATCTTTCTCTCGCGCCGCGACGACGGCTCGCCAGTGAAGCTGAGCGACGAACTCTCGGCGGCGCTCAAGACCGACTACAAGCAGTTGAGCGCCCTCTTCAGCGCCCATGAGCATCGCACCATCGAGCGCTTCTATATCGCCCACAAGGTGGAGCACGTGAAGGAGCTGCTCGACTACGGCCAGCTCTCGGTGAGCGAGATCGCCTACCGCACGGGTTACTCGAGTGTGGCCCACCTCTCGCGGCAGTTCAAGCAAGTCACGGGGCTCACCCCGTCGCAGTACCGCGACGCCAAGCCCCAGCGCCAGTCACTCAACAGCGTGTAGCCACCCTCGCCACCACCATATATACATCATTGCTGCCCGATATCACATTTGTCAGGCAGCAATGATTTTTTTTTAAATATGTTGTCAATAAAGATATCGGTGTGTGCGATGCAGGCGTTTCGCTACGCTTCACCACCTGCAATGCACCTTGTTGATTCGGGCGGCCATTAGGTGCTGGTTGCTTTCAACCGCCAAAACATATATAAAAGGGGACTGCGCTGGTGGGCGCAGCCCCCTTTTGGGTTAATCAGGGTCGATGTTGAGTGGGAATTACTTCACGACCTTGGTGGTGGATTGGGTGCCGTCGGTGTAACGCGTGACCACGATGTTGACGCCCTTGACGGGGGCCGGCACTTGCTGGCCTGCCACGTTGTAGTAGGTCACGCTGCTCACTGCCTTGCTGGCAACGGTTGTGTCGACGCCCGAGGTGGTGTTGTAGTTCACTGCATTGGACTCGGCGCTCTCTTGGCCGCTGGCTTCGGCAGTCACCACATAGCTGCCTGCCACGGGATTTTGCACGGTGTAGCTCGTTTCGCTCAGACCCGAGGCAATCTTCTCGCCGTTGCAATACACGTTGTAGGTGATGCCGGCATCGGCCTTGCGCGGGGCGGCCGAGCGAGAGCTCACTGTGGTGTCGGGGGTGGCGAGCACGGCGCTTATGCGCCAGCCGTAGTTGAGCTTGAACT
>OMUK01000104.1 GCA_900314215.1 uncultured Prevotellaceae bacterium | reverse complement strand
GGAAGGCCCAGGAGGTCAATTTGGATTCATAGTACAAATAATATCAAAACTCAGATTAATTAGATTTGTGCCGAAAAAACCATAAAATATAATTTATAAATCACTAACTATTAGGGTAATATGTCATTATTTTCAATCTCTTTAAAGAAATTGGCCATGAGTGCAGTGCTTCTCGCGGCAACAGCAACAACCATGGCAGCTCCAGCTGCAGGCGGCGATGCAGGCACACAACAACAACAGCCCCACCTGGATGTCGTGGCACCCACCCATGTGCTCTATCTCGAGTGGGGGGCAGCCTCCAACGGTCTCGGCATAGCCTATGAGCGCCGATTGCTCAGCGACCATCAACTCTATCTGCGCACCGGCTTTGGCTTTGGCTACAGTTCAAGTGACTCCTGGGCAGTGGTTGCCGACCCTGGCACTCAAAGCGGAACAACGGCAGGAGGACAACTCGTGGAATACAAACTCAAGAATTACAGCTATTGTGTGCCTGTGGGAGTGACTTATCTTGTGGGCCGGCACCGCTCCAAGTTGGAGACGGGGCTGGGCATCTCGGTCCTCTATGAGCACGAGACGCTCAAGGCCGACGGTGGCATGCAGAGCGCCAGCGACAACTCCTGGAGTGCCAATGCATTTGCCAACGTGGGTTGGCGCTGGCAGGCACGCAGTGGCTTCCTGTTCAGAGTGGGCCTGAGTGCCGTTTGCGCCCTCAACAAGAATACCTACTGGAACGACGGGGTGACCTTTGGCGATGCCGACGACCGCGTGGCCGTGGCTCCCTATGTGGGCTTCGGCTGGTCGTTTTAAATGCACGTGAAAGACTGCTGTTTTTCTTGACCGATATTCTTGCTCTCAAAAAAAATACCGAGGGCAGGGATTGGTGAGTTATCGCCAGTCCCTGCCCTCGTGGCATTGTTGCAGTGTGTGCGGGATTAATAGCTCTCTTCGGCGTTGGGGAAGTTGCCCGTCTTCACAGCGTCGATATAGGATTGCACGCCCTGGGTCATGCACTGCGCCATGTCGGCAAAGTGGCGCAGGAACTTGGGCTTGAAGCCTTGCGTCATGCCCAGCGCGTCGGCATACACGAGCACCTGGCCGTCGGTGTCGGGGCCGGCGCCTATGCCTATGGTGGCAGCCTTCACCTCGCTGGTGACCTGTGCGGCGAGCTTGGCTGGCACCTTCTCGAGCGTGATGGCAAAGCAGCCGGCCTGGTCAAGGGCGTGGGCGTCGGCAAGCAGTTGGCGGGCCTCGGTCTCTTCCTTGGCGCGCAGTCCGTAGCCGCCAAACTTGTGTATGCTTTGCGGCGTGAGGCCCAAGTGGCCCTCGACGGGCACGCCGGCAGCTACAATGGCGCGTATGGTATCGGCCATCTCGGTGCCGCCCTCGAGCTTCACAGCGTCGACTCCAGTCTCTTTCATGATACGTATGGCATTGCGCACGGCCTCCTCGCGGCTCACCTGATAGGAGCCGAAGGGCATGTCGCACACCACAAGGCAGTGCTTGCATGCACGCGCCACGCCACGGGCGTAGACGATCATCTCGTCGATGGTGATGGGCAGTGTGGTCTCGTTGCCTGCCATCACATTGGAGGCCGAGTCGCCCACCAGTATCGAGTCGATGCCGGCGCGGTCGATGATGCCGGCGGTGGTGAAATCGTAGGAGGTGAGCTGCGCTATTTTCTCGCCGGCAGTCTTCATCTCATGAAATGTTTTTGTCGTAATCTTCTTTTTGTCGGTTGTTAGATACCCCATGATTGTTGATTGTTTTGCTGGTGCAAAGTTATATAATTATTTCGTAACTTTGTAATCACTTTGAGGCCAGTGGCCACAGCAAGGCCGCACGGCACAATCTTAGGTAACCGTATAAATAACATTGAGAGTGATGAAAATCGTGATGATGGGAGCAGGAAACCTTGCCACCAGCCTGGGCAAGGCGCTGCTGCGTGCAGGCCACGACATGGCCCAGGTCTATAGCCGCACGATGGCCTCGGCCAGCGCCCTGGCCGCGGTGCTGCATTGCCAGGCTACCTGCGACCTCGGTGCCCTGACTGGTGATGCCGACGTCTACATCATAGCCGTCAAGGACTCGGCGCTGCGCCAAGTGGCCGCCCAGGCCTGCGCGGGGCGTGCCGCCGGCGTGTGGCTGCACACGGCAGGGTCGATGCCCATCGACGTTTTCAAGGGCCTCGTGCCACACTATGGCGTGCTCTATCCCATGCTGACGTTCTCCAAGGCGCGCGAGGTGGATTTCTCAGTCATCCCCACCTTTGTGGAATATAGCGACGCCACGGCGCAGTCTGCCGTCGAGGCCCTGGCCGGCTCGGTCACGCAGCGCGTCTACCCCCTCACGTCGGCCGACCGCCGCTATTTGCACCTCGCAGCCGTGTGGGCATGCAACTTTGCCAACCATTGCTACGACGTGGCAGCGCAGCTGCTGGCCACCCGCGGCATCCCCTTCGACGTGATGCTGCCCCTCATCGACGAGACGGCACGCAAGGTGCACCGCCTCACGCCGCGCCAGGCTCAGACGGGGCCTGCAGTGCGCTACGACGAGAATGTGATTGCAGCCCAGGCCCGGCTCATGGCCAGCGTCGACCCGCAGCTCGAGGACCTCTACCGCCGCCTCTCGACCAGCATCCACAGGGCCGCCCAATCCCCCGAAAAAAATGACCCAAAGCACAGCCAACAAGAAGAATAAGTTGCCACGTATGGGAGGCCGCCTTGGGCAATGTGACTGAGATTCAGTGCTGAAAGAAACAACGAGTGGATTAATTTTTTTTATGGGGTGGGAGATGTTTTGTAACTTTGCAGTGGAAATTTGAATAAGTGAAATGTCAGTTAAGTTGAAGAGAAGTCGCCAGCAGTGGTTGCGGCGCAGCATTAGTTTTGTTGTTATCCTGTTTGTAATCGCTTTTGGCACATCGCTCTCGATACGTGCCAACCTGGGTTCGTCGCCCATCTCGGCGCCGCCCTATGTGACGTCGCTCATCCCTGGCATGCACCTCACCATGGGCCAGCTCACCATCTTGATGCACATCTTCTTCATCGGCACGCAGGTGCTGCTGTTGCGCAAGGACTTCGACAAGCTGCAGTTCACGCAAATCCTGGTCTCTTTCCTGTTTGGTTTTTACACCGACGTCACGATGTGGCTCACGGGCTTCATGCAGGTGCCATTCGACATGAACCCCTATTTCGGCTACCCGTTGCGCTTTGCCGAGCTGCTCTTGGGCGGCGCCATCCTGGCCCTGGGCATCGCCTGCGAGGTGCGATGCGACTCGTTCTTGCTGGCCGGCGAGGGATTCCCGCTGGCTATCGCGCGCTTCTTGAAGAAAGACTTCGGCAAGGTGAAGATGTGCACCGATACCTCGCTGGTGGCCATCGGCGTGATCATCATGTTCACCTTCTTTGGCCACTGGGACTGGAAGATGATAGGCTTGGGCACGCTGGTGTCGATGTTCTATGTGGGATTCATGGTGCGCGTGTTTGCTCCCCACATCACGTGGCTCGACTACATCTTTATTCCCGCCGACGAGCGCATACTCCTGGCCCAGGAAGAGGCTGAGGATGAAGGCGATGCCGAGAATGCGCCGCTGGTAATCACCATTGCCCGCGAGTATGGCAGCGGCGGCCATGTGGTGGGCCAGCGCCTTGCCGAGCGGCTGCACATCAAGTATATCGACCGCGAGCTCATCGACGACACTGCCAAGGCATTGGGATATACCACCGACTTTGTGGCCAAGAGCGAGCAGAACATCTCGACCTCTCGCCTGTGGCAGTACATCCTGGCCGACGACAGCATTCCACCCTCGATGAATCCCTCGCACGACGATGCCATCTACGTGAGCCAGAGCCGCGTGGTGCGCACTCTGGCCAAGGAGGAACCTTGCGTGATCATAGGCCGTGTGGCCAACTGGATACTGCGCGACCGCCGTCATGTGCTGCGCGTGTTTATCTCGAGCGACGAGGACTTCGCTGTGAAGCGCATCGTCGACGACCAGAACCTGAGCCCCGAGGCCGCCCGCAAGAAGATAGAGGCCGTGAACAAGGGCCGCGCCAACCACTACTGGGAGTACACAGGCCACCAGTGGATCGATGTGAAGGACTACGACCTGATGATCAATACCAGCACGGTGGGCATCGACGGCGCCGTCGACCTCATAGCCGGCGTGCTGCGCCAGCCCCCCCAGCTCACTGCCCTCGAGCATCCCGCCACCGTGCAGGAGTAGCAGTGCAAGAGAGCACTCTCGTCAAGCTCACCAGTGGGGTTGCCAAGAATATGAAACAAAATTATTTTTGGTTATTCAATCTTGTGCCTAATAGCGAGATTGCGCATATTTTAGCACCTTTCAAAAACAAAGAAAAAATCCAATTAATTGAATTTCAATTAGTTGGATTTTTAAAAATGTTAGGATTGTGATCCCGTTGGGATTCGAACCCAAGACCCACAGCTTAGAAGGCTGTTGCTCTATCCAGCTGAGCTACGGGACCAGATTCCTCTCTGTGCGGTGCAGCAGGCGCGTGGCGTGCTGGCCGTCAAGAGCATCGGTGCTTGTGAAAGCAGTTGCAAAGTTAATATATTTTTGCTTTTTGGCAAAATAAATGTTGCAGGCTTTCAAGTAGCGTGCATCACATGAATTTCTCGAGGGTAGACACCATGGTGGCGGCGTCGTGCACGCCGGCCTCGCGCCACAGCAACTGGCCCTGCTTGAAAATCATGAGGGTGGGCACCGACTGAATGCTATATTGCATGGCAAGCTGCTCGGCCTGGTCAACGTCGATTTGCACCACCTTGGCACGGTCGCCCACTTGCTTGCTTATGTCCTCGAGAATGGGGTGCATCATTTTGCAGGGTCCGCACCAGGTGGCGTAGAAGTCGACCAGCACTGGGCGGTCGCTTGCGATTAATTGCTCAAAATTGTTCATCGTTTTCCTTTCTTGTTTCAAGTTAATAAATTGAGAATGTCTACAACCGATGTGGCACTTATCGTGCCAATGGGTGCCGTGTCATAAAAAGATGACAATTAATGCGAGAAATATGACTTGGGCAGGGGGCGCATGTTGTAGCACGAGGCCATCGACTCGCCATAGGCTCCGGCGCTGCGTATGGCGAAGAGGTCGCCGCGCTTCGATACTTGCAGCTTCTCGTCTTTGCCGAAGACGTCGCTCGACTCGCATATTGGGCCCACCACGTCGTAGACGTCGCTGGCGGTGTCGGCCGAGCTGATGTTTTGTATCACATGGTGGGCTTGATACAGGGCGGGGCGTATCAGGTCGGTCATGCCGGCATCGAGAATCACAAACTTCTTGTTGCGGTTCTCCTTGACAAAGACCACTCGGGCTATGAGCGAGCCGCACTGTGCCACGATGCTGCGGCCCAGCTCGAAGTGGAGCTTCTGGTTGCGGCGCAGCTTGAGGTTGCGCTTGAAGGTGTCGAAGAAGTGCTGGAAGTCGGGGATGGGGTTGATGTCGGGGTAGTCGTAGTCCACGCCCAGGCCTCCGCCCACGTTGATGATTTCGAAGTGTATGTCGTGGCGGTCGAAGTAGTCGAGCAGGCTGTTGACCGACTCGCACAGCATGGCAAAGGGCTTCATGTGGGTGATTTGAGAGCCCACATGGAAGTGGAGGCCGCGCAGGTGGATGTGGGGCAGTTGCAAGGCGCGGTCGACAGCTGTGGCGAGCATCTCGATATTGATGCCAAACTTGTCCTCGGCGGTGCCAGTGGTGATGTAGCGGTGGGTGTGGGCGTCGATGTCGGGGTTGACGCGTATCGATACGTTGGCCGTTTTGCCTTTCTTGGCAGCCAGGTCGTTGATGACCTCGAGCTCGGGCACCGACTCCACGTTGAAGCTGAAGATGTCGTTGTCGAGGCCCAGGTTGATTTCCCAGTCGGTCTTGCCCACGCCCGAATACACCATTTTGCCCGGGTCGAAGCCGGCTGCGAGCGAGGCTTTAATCTCGCCGCCGCTCACGAGGTCGACGCCGAAGCCCTTTTTCACGATGTTTTTCAAAATGATGGGGTTGCCGTTGGCCTTGATGGCGTAGTGCACCACATAGGGCAGACCCTTGATTTGACGGTTGATCTCGTCGAGTGTCTTGTTGAGCAGGCGCAGGTCGTAGTAGTAAAACGGAGTGGGTGTCTTCTCAAACTCTTCTAATGGAAAGCGATACATAAAGTTCTATTATCAGTTTAAAAAAATGATGCTCACAGTTGTGCTATGCAAGCGCGACTGTGAAGTGTAGCGACTAAGCCTCGTGTTTGTCGTAGTCCTCTTTTTTCTTGCCGTGGCGGCTCTCGAGGTCGGCCACCACATCCTCGATGCGCAGGCCCTTGGCCGAGAGCAGCACGATGAGGTGGTAGAGCAGGTCGCTGGCCTCGTAGATGAGTCGGCCGTTGGTGCCATTGGCAGCCTCGAGAGCGGTCTCGATGGCTTCCTCGCCCACCTTCTGGGCCATGCGGTTGATGCCGGCGTTGAAGAGCGAGGTGGTGTAGCTGCCCTGGGGCATCTCGGCCCGGCGCTTGTCGATGAAGTCTTGCAGGTAGCCCAGAAACTCGAGGCCCATCTCGTTGCGGTCGCCAAAGCAGGTGGCCATGCCCAGGTGGCACACGGCGCCGTTGGGGATGGCTTGCACCAGCACGGTGTCGCTGTCGCAGTCCACGTCGATCGACACGAGCTCGAGATAGTGGCCGCTTTCCTCGCCCTTGGTCCACAGCTTCTTGCGGGTGCGGCTCCAGAAGGTCACCTTCTTGGTCTTGAGTGTCTTTTCAAATGCCTCGTGGTTCATGAAACCGAGCATGAGCACATTCTTGGTGCGCGAGTCTTGCACAATGGCGGGAATCAAGCCGCCCATTTTGTCAAAATCGATATTGCTATTCATTTTTTATATTGTGTTTAGTAGTTTTCTTATGTTGTTAGGGAAGAAGCGGAGTTTGCGCGTACGGGAGAGAACTGCGCGTGCTAAATTCTCACCTCGATGCCTTGCCCTCGCAGATAATGCTTCAATTCCTTGATTGATATCTCGCCAAAGTGAAACACGCTGGCGGCCAAGGCCGCATCGGCATGGCCCTGGGTGAAAGCGTCGGCAAAATGCTGCATCGTGCCGCCGCCGCCGCTGGCGATGACGGGAATGGAGAGTGCGCTGTGCAACTCGCTCAGCGCCTGGCAGGCGAAGCCCCCTTTCACGCCGTCGTGATCCATGCTGGTGAAGAGTATCTCGCCGGCGCCGCGCTCCTGGGCCTCGTGTGCCCATTCCAGCAGGTGGCGGCTGGTGGGCTCGTGGCCGCCTTTCACATAGCAGGTCCACTCGCCATCGACCTCGTGGGCGTCGATGGCTACCACGCACACCTGGCTGCCGAAGGCTTGGGCGATGTCGTCGATGAGCTGCGGGCAGCGCAGGGCGGCCGAGTTGATCGAGATTTTGTCGGCTCCAGCCTCCAGCAGGCGGCCCACATCGGCCACCGAGCCAATACCGCCGCCCACGGTGAATGGGATGGCCACGCGGGCTGCCACGCGGCGCACGAGGTCGATGAAGGTCTCGCGTCCCTCGAGCGAGGCGGTGATGTCGAGATACACGAGTTCGTCGGCGCCGTCGTCGCTGTATTTCTTGCCCAGCTCCACGGGGTCGCCGGCATCGCGAAAGTTCACAAAGTTCACTCCCTTCACGGTTTTGCCGTCTTTCACATCGAGGCAGGGTATAATGCGTTTTGCAAGCATGAGCTAAATGGTTTTATTGCTGTTGTTGATTGAATTTCTCGAGGTCGTGCAGTGTGATCTTGTGCTCATAGATGGCTTTGCCCACGATCACGGCAGGCACCTTGATGGCCTCGAGGGCATACACGTCGTCGAGGCTGCTCACGCCACCGCTGGCAATGAGGCGCAGCTTGGGCAGCTCGGCCAGGATGCTGCGGTAGAGCTCGAGCGAGGGGCCTTGCAGCATGCCGTCCTTCTCGATGTCGGTGCTGATGACCTGGGTCACGCCCAGCGAGGCATAGTGCTTGATGAAAGGCACCACCTGCTCGTGGCTGTCGCTGAGCCAGCCGTTGGTCGACACTTTACCATCGCGGGCATCGGCACCCAGGATGATCACGTCGGGGCCATAGCGCTTGAGCCAGCCCTCAAAGGTGGCGTGGTCGCTCACGGCGATGCTGCCGCCCGTCACCTTCTCGGCGCCGCTCTCGAGAGCTATGTGCACGTCCTCGTCGCTCTTGAGGCCGCCGCCGAAGTCGATGTGCAGCCCTGTGTGAGTGGCAATCTTCTCGAGCGTGCGGTAGTTGACGATGTGCTTCGACTTGGCGCCGTCGAGGTCGACCAGGTGCAGCAGGGTGCATCCCGCGTCCTCAAGGGCGTGAGCCATGTCGAGGGGCTCCTCGTTGTAAACCTTCTGTGTGTCGTAGTCGCCCCGGGAGAGGCGCACGCACTTGCCACCGATGATGTCGATGGCCGGAATTATATCGATCATAAAGTCATAAATTTCTTGAGAACAACCTCGCCCACGTCGCCGCTCTTCTCGGGGTGGAACTGGGTGGCGTAGAAGTTGCCACGGTGCAAGGCGGCGCTGAAGGGGTTGATATATTGCGTGACGGCAATCGTGCTAGCGCACACGGGGGCGTAGTAGCTGTGCACGTAGTACACGTGCTTGCCACTAATCTGGTCGGGGATGAGGGAATTGCTCACAACCTCGATGGTGTTCCAGCCCATGTGGGGAATTTTGAGCTCGGGCGTGGCGCTGTTGTCGAATCGCTTGATGTCGACGTCAAAGATGCCCAACCCGGTGGTGTCGCCCTCCTCGCTGTGGCGGCACAGCAGTTGCAGACCTATGCAGATGCCCAGCACGGGCTGCGTGAGGCTCTTGATCACGCTGTCGAGCTCCTTCTCTCGCAGGTAGCTCATGGCCGTCGAGGCCTCGCCCACGCCAGGAAATATCACCCGCTCGGCATTGCGCAGGGTAGCCTCGTCGTCGGTGACTACGGCGTCGACCCCAATGCGCTGCAGGGCGCATTTCACCGAGAACACATTGCCTGCGTTGTATTTAATGATTGCTACACTCATAATACTTTACTTGCAAAGTTACAGGAAAATGCGTTGAGTGCAAAACAAAAACGCTCATTCTTAGCAAATTTTTAGCAATGTATCACTTCGACGCATTTTTTTAGACCGAAATTTAGCAACAGTTTGTGGGGCCGTGATTTTGTGGTTGCAATTATTTTGGATAAATTTGTGCGTCATTTAGAAGCTATGCAAAAAATTGGTTTAAAAATAGTCTTTAACGACGCCGTGGCATTTCTCGCCAATGCCGATGGCAGGTGGAATAAGCAATCGGTCGATTACGATGCAGCGTTGCGCTCGTTGCGCAATGCGGGCAATGGCGACGGTATCTACATGCTGAGCTACTTGAGCGACGCTACGCTCGTGGGCATGGTGTCGGTCATCGATGCCAATGAGGCCGTGATGGTGATGTGCATTCCTGCTACTGTGAAAATCTCGAGTGAGCAGTTGCTCTCGCTCATCAGCACAGTGAAAACATCGCTCCACATGGGGCAAATCGACACGGTGAAGCTCGCCCAGGTCATGGCACGCGATTACCCGACTCGCGACACTGCGCGGCAATATGTGCCCTCGCAAGGGCAGCAACTTGCTTGCCACTACTACGGGCACGACGACACCGACTTGACCGACCTGCTGGCCGGTAGCACCTATGAGGCCTACTTCAGCCACTACAAGCTCATCTTGCTCATCGACAACACCTTGCCAGTGACACCTGCAGCCGGTTGTGCCGAACTCTCGACTGTGGTGCCGGCAGCGGTTGAGGCCCCAGAGGATGCTAATGATAAGGCCGCCGACGCCGCCGACGATGACGAGCCCCTGCCGCCCCCGTTTGACCCCAATTTTGACTACTATGCTGCATATCCCGAGAAGCCCCTTACACAAGGTGGCTTTATAGAGCACCCTGCTCCCGCAGCTCCGCAACAGCAAGCCAGCCCACAGCGGCAGGCTACCCAATCTGCTGCATTGCAGCAACCAGCGCAGCCACAGCAGCAGCAATCTTATTATGTACCTGAGCAGCAATCACATAGCGATAGTGATTCTCGCCGGGTTACCCGTGGCGTGCTCATAGGGGTGCTTTGCCTTGCCATCGTGGGTGGTGGCGTGTACGGCCTGGGGCGTCATTTTGGCTGGTTTGGCCAGCAGGGACCCATCGCCGAGCCCGTGGCCGAGGAGGAAACCTCGATAGCCCCAGTGAATGAGGTCACCCAGCCTTCTACCGACGAACTGCTTGTCAACGCCCTCAACGCTGGCACGTGGTATCGCGACGACTTTGAGGCTGCTGGTTATGGCTACTTGTGGGATGAAATCAACAACTTCGAGTTTGAAACGCTGCTCCACGAGAATCTGCCCGATGAGGCAGCTGCCAGCAAGGGTTGGCGTCGCTTGATCGACGCTATCGAGCGCCGTGCCTCGAGCGACCTCAACGACTTTGACGAGGGCCAAACCTTCTCGCATGGCTCGAGCATCAGGGTGCGCTCCTATCTCAACTACATCACCACCGAGCCCAAGCCTCAAGAGGAAATGAGCGTTGAGACCGACACAATCGATGTGATTCACTCAGCCCCCGAGCAGGACCAAGAGTCTAAATCGGCCTCTCAGCCCGACAACAAGCAACAGCAACGCCATCAGCAACAGAACCAGCAACAATCACAGCGCCATCAGCAGTCACAACATGGCAACAATCCTGTTGTTGAGCCTGGCAGTGAGTAGCACTGTTGCGGCATTATCCCGATTCCTTTCTCCCGGAGGGGAAGTACAATAAAGTGAGGAGACTGCTCCAGCGGCCTCCTCACTTTATTTAGATAGATTCAATTTTTGGATGTAGTAGGTATCTACTCCACCAGCCAGCGCTCGATGTTGCGCTGCTCGCGGCTGAAGTTGGCGCCCACCTTGATCACCTGGCGGCCGTCGCTCTTGTAGGGGTCGGC
>OMUK01000098.1 GCA_900314215.1 uncultured Prevotellaceae bacterium | reverse complement strand
AGGCTGCCTGAACCGAAATGCAGGATGTCGCCTTTTTGATTTTTCTCGCTCACCATCGAGGCCTCGTCGACGATGTAGAGATTGCCCGAGATGCGTTTGTCGTCGTCGTTGAGGTCGAAGTGCACTTTTACTTGCTTGTATTTCTCCTTCTTGTCGTCACGCTCGTCGGGTGTCATCATGATGCCCTTGTAGTGATAAATCGCCTTGTGGACGGTAGAAGCGCCCAATCCTGTCTTTTCACGCAAGATTTTGGCGGCGCGGCCTGTGGGGGCCAGGAGCACAGGGTTGAAGCCGCTGGCCTGGGCTGCGCGTGTGATGGGATTGATGAGCGTGGTTTTGCCGGTGCCGGCATAGCCACGCAAGATGAAGATGTGCTTGGCGCTGTCGCCGAGGAAGTTTTTCACCGCCTCGAGTGCTGCTTGTTGTTGGTCGGTAAGTGTCATATATATGGTAGTGCTTTAGTGTTAAGTGTTGTCTTGAACGAGTTGTGCCATGATGGTGAGGGCTTGAGCCACGTTGTCGTAGGTGAGCTTTTTCCAGTATTTTGAATTGCCAGTCGCGGCACCGTTGCTTTGTGCAGGCTCCATGCCGCGGTGGCATTGATTGTTTCTCATCGCGTCGGTCTCACTCAAGCAATTGTAGAGGAAATTGCCCTGCTTGGTCCAGTCGGTAGGGGTCTCCTGCCTGCTGAGAGCATCGGGGTAAAACTCTTTCACAAAGGCCCAGAGTTTAAACAGGTAGGATATGCCTGACACTGCCTGAATGTAGCTGCTCTTGATGCTGGCGGCCTTCAGCTGGTTGTAGCGTGCGATGTAGTCCTGGCTCTGCCTGAGGTCGCCGCCACCCTTGAGGTCGTAGTAGTAGTTGAGCAGCTGCTCGGCCTGGAAGTGGGCATAGAGGCAGTAGTCGCCGAAGTTGTCACCATTGTGGCCGCGCAGGTGGTAGCGGCTGCGTTGCATCTCGCGGTTGTCGCTCTCAAGGGCGTGGCGGGTTGCCTCGTGGGCAATGCGCGAGTAGTCGATGCTCGACTGGGCCGTGTCGGTGTCGTAGTCGAGAGCGAGGTATCGCTCAATCCTCGACACCTTCTCGCCTATGGCCAAGCACACGGTGCTGCGCTCGCTTGAAGGCGAGGCGGACGAGGCAGGCTGCGTGGCATTGCTCGACAGCCTGCGTTGCAAGGCTTGCCTGAACCACTCGTTGCCAGGTTGCTGGCACAGGGTGTCGACGAAGTTGATGAGTTTCAGTAGTTGTTGACGGTCTTGAGCCATTTTATTTCAGGGTGTTGAGGTCGAAATTTGATGAAACCAGTGCAAGCAGCTTGTTGCTCAGGGTGGTGTCGTCCCAATCCTGGCACGGGTTGCTTGCGAGAAGGGCAGCGAAGCGGTTGCGCAGGCGCAAGTAGGTAGAATCGTTCTCGCCCTTCACCATCTTGAGATACTCGAGCTTGCCAGCCACCACATTCTCGAGCGCGGGATTGCCTTTCTTCACGTGCCCTTTCTCGCTCTTGTAGTGCGGGTAGAAGTCGGCCGCGGCGGCATCGTAGCCGTCTTTTTCCCAGCGGTGCAGGATGTGGCGCAGGTTGTCGACGTAGCGGCGCGTCACGTTGGGCTTCACGTTGACGGTGATGCCGGTCACCTCTTGGCGCTGGTTGGGGCTCGACAAGCGGGTTTTTGCCTCGTTGAGGGTGAAGTGCTGGTCGATGATGATGCGGCGCATCTCCTTGACAAAGGCACCGTGCTTGTGAAACACGTTGTGCGAGCTGCTGAAGGTGATGTCGTCGGCATAGCGGCTATAGGTCACGCCGAAGCGGCGAGCCAGCCCCTGCAAGCGGCGGTCGAGGCGCTCGCATATGATATTGGTGAGCACAGGCGAGGTGGGGGCTCCCTGGGGCAGCACGCTGGTGTTGTCGTCAATCTTGATGCAGCACAGCCCTGCAATCACGTCGGCCAGCACGCGGCGGTGCCAGCCGCGGGCCTCGTTGTCGCAGAAGTTGAAGGGCGGGCACTGCAGCCTCTTCCACACGCGGGCTTGCGCCACGCTGGGGAAGAAATCCTTGAGGTCGATGTTGAACACGTAGTGCTTGCCCACATGCAGGCGCGCGTTGCCCGTCACCGAGCGGCCAGGCACGAAGCCAAACACGCAATCGACAGGCTCATACATGGCCTGAAACATCACGTTGAGGTACACGAGCAGCGACTTGAGCCCAGGCACCGGGGCTGCAATGTGGCGTGGCTCCTTGCCCGACTTCTTGGGAATGTCGAAGTGGGTGTAGCGGTGCTGGTCGCGGTTGGGGTTGCAGTAGTAGTTGATTTGCCTCATGGAGAAACGACGTGCATCGGGGCCCAGGTCGTCGACCTTGAGGTCGTTGAGCAGGTCGAGCAGGTCTTGCTTGGTGTTCATGCGGCTTACCCGATTGATGATTTCTTTTCTTTCCATGAGCTTTATGAGGTTTGATTGGATTGTCAATAAAAAAAGAGCTCCTCGTGCACACATCTCGACACGCATTTACTTTGTGTACGCGCCTGGACTCCAGGTCACGCTATAGGACCGAGTAGTGCTTTACCTTCTATTAGAGCGTAATAGTTGGCTATTAGCATTGGCTCGAAGTGGATACATAACTTTGTATCTGCCCCCGGGGGGCTGGTGCCGCTGCGGCGCCATAGGTCTAAAAGTTTGTGCCGAAACATGTTGAAAGAGCTCTCGGTGTGAAGTGTCGCAAAAACTGTGCCACATGCTGCCTTGCGGCCAGCGGCAGGGCGCCTGCAACAATCACGCTGCAAAGATATATCATGAATGCGAACGTTTGGTTCGCGCGCGTGGGAAAAAATCATCCCAATTGTCAAATATCACATAAAGGTACACATAAAAAAAGAATTGCCGCACAATTGATTACACTATTTTCCAATTATTTTTGGTCCAGCCCTGCGAGTCGTGGGCAAAAAGCAATGGGTGTGGGGGCGCAATTGCAATCTTTTTAGTAACTTTGCAAGTTAGAAAAAAAATTGACGAGAAAATGGAAAAGAAAAAAAATAAAGTGGCCCTGATCACGGGCATCACGGGTCAGGATGGATCCTACCTGGCCGAGTTCTTGCTCGACAAGGGATATGAGGTGCATGGCGTCATGCGCCGCAGCAGCAGTTTCAACACGGGTCGCATCGAGCACCTCTATCTCGACGAGTGGGTGCGCGACATGAAGCGCGGCCGCCTGCTCGACCTGCACTACGGCGACATGACCGACTCGAGTTCGCTCATACGCCTCATCGAGGAGATCAAGCCCGACGAGATCTACAACCTGGCTGCCCAGAGCCACGTGAAGGTGAGCTTTGAGGTGCCCGAGTTCACTGCCGAGAGCGATGCCCTGGGCGTGCTGCGCCTGCTCGAGGGCGTGCGCATTGCCGGCCGGGCCGATTGCACCCGCATCTACCAGGCCAGCACGAGCGAGCTCTTCGGCAAGGTGCAGGAGATACCGCAGCGCGAGACCACGCCGTTCTATCCCCGCAGCCCCTATGCAGTGGCCAAGCTCTATGCCTACTGGATCATGGTGAACTACCGCGAGGCCTACGGCATGTATTGCGCCAATGGCATACTCTTCAACCACGAGAGTGAGCGCCGCGGCGAGAACTTCGTGACCCGCAAGATCACCTTTGCCGCAGCACGCATCGTCAACGGCCTGCAGGACAAGCTCTACCTGGGCAACCTCAACGCCCGCCGCGACTGGGGCTATGCCAAGGACTATGTGGAGTGCATGTGGCTCATCTTGCAGCAGCCCAAGCCCGACGACTTTGTGATAGCCACGGGCGAGTACCACACCGTGCGCGAGTTCTGCACGCTGGCATTCCACTACGCCGGCATCGAGCTTGAGTGGCAGGGCGAGGGCGTAGACGAGAAGGGCATCGACAAGGCCACCGGCAAGGTGCTGGTCGAGGTCGACCCCAAGTACTTCCGCCCCACCGATGTGGAGCAGCTGCTGGGCGACCCCAGCAAGGCCAAGAACGTGCTGGGATGGAATCCACGCAAGACCACATTCGACGAGCTCGTGCGCCTCATGGTGAAGCACGACCTCGAGCACGTGAAGAAGGTGTATCACCTGTAAAAAACCACTTATTATATTTTAGCGCAAATTATGCTTGACAAGAATTCTAAGATATATGTGGCCGGCCACCACGGCCTGGTGGGCTCGGCAATATGGAACAACCTGAAGAAGCGCGGCTACACCAACCTGGTGGGCCGCACCCACAGCGAGCTCGACCTCACCGACCAGCTGGCCGTGCGTCGCTTCTTCGACGAGGAGCGCCCCGACGCCGTGGTGCTCGCCGCCGCCTATGTGGGCGGTATCATGGCCAACTCGCTCTACCGCGCCGACTTCATCATGCAGAACATGAAGATACAGTGCAACGTCATCGACGAGAGCTTCAAGCACGGCGTGAAGAAGCTGCTCTTCCTGGGCTCTACCTGCATCTATCCCAAAAATGCGCCCCAGCCCATCAAGGAAGACGCGCTGCTCACCTCGCCCCTGGAGTACACCAACGAGGAGTATGCCCTGGCCAAAATCTCGGGTCTGAAGATGTGTGAGAGCTACAACCTGCAATACGGCACCAACTATATCGCCGTGATGCCCACCAACCTCTATGGCCCCAACGACAATTTCCACCTCGAGAACAGCCACGTGATGCCCGCCATGATGCGCAAGATATACCTGGCCCGCCTCATCAACGAGGGCAACTGGGACGCCATTGCCACCGACATGAACAAGCGCCCCGTGCAGGGCGTTGACGGGCAGGCCAGCCACGAGGCCATACTCGACGTGCTCAAGAGCTACGGCATCGGCGACAACCACGTGACCCTGTGGGGCACCGGGCGGCCGCTGCGCGAGTTCCTGTGGAGCGAGGACATGGCCGACGCCAGCGTCTACATCCTGCTCAACGTCGACTTCAGCGACATCATAGGCATCGAGAAATACTCGAGCGTGCACTACGGCGCCACCACAGGCGGCCGCATCGACCGCAACACCAGCAAGGGCCGCGGCGGGGCCATACCCCAGCTGGGCGAGATACGCAACTGCCACATCAACGTGGGCACGGGCATCGAGATCACCATCAAGCAGCTGAGCCAGCTGGTGGCCCAGGCTGTGGGCTTCAAGGGCACCATCGACTTCGACGCCTCAAAGCCCGACGGCACGCCCCGCAAGCTGTGCGACGTGACCAAGCTGCACTCGCTGGGCTGGCGCCACAGCATGGAGATCGACGACGGCGTGAAGGCACTCTACGCCTGGTACCGCTCTACCCTGCAATAAGCACGAGTTTTTCACACGCAACACAGCAGCAGCACTATGCCTAAGAGAGACAATCAATCGAGCACATCGAGCAGCACCGCCACCCGCGCCATGCTTGAGGAGCCTGGCCAGTACAACGTGGTGTTTCACAACGACGACTTCACGACGATGGACTTTGTGGTGATGGTGCTCGAGGTGGTCTTTGAGAAAACCGCCCCGCAGGCCGAATCGATCATGCTGCACGTGCACCAGCATGGCAGCGCCGTGGTGGGCACCTATACCTACGACATGGCCATGACCCGCGCCCAAAGGGCCATGCTCATGGCCCGCGAGCAGCAGTTCCCGCTGCGCATCACCGTCGAGCAGGCCTAAAGCCGCTCGCTCCAGCAATCGCATTCTTTTCTCCATTTTAAATCAAATCATCATGGCAATGCAACTATCACGACAAGCCCAGCGGGCAATCATGCAGGCGAGCTCGGCAGCCCGCCGCAACTTCCAGCAACACGTCACTCCCGAGCACCTGCTGCTCGCCCTGCTGCTGCAGCCGCAATTTGGCTCGGCACTCGCCTCGGTGCACGATGTCGACCTCGACAAGATGATTGAGACCGTGGGGCAGAAGGCCAAGAAGGCCGAGCCGCCCTGCCCCGACTCGGTACAGCCCGCCAGCGCGAGCAGCTACCAGATGCAGCAGCTCATCGACTCGGCCATCTCGCAAGTGGAGCTGGCGGGCAGCGACTGCATCGACGTGCCACACCTGGCCAAGGCCATGCTGCACCTCGAGCACTCGTGGGCGGCCTATTATCTCACGCAGGCCATCGCGGGCGACGAGGGCTCATTTATCATGGCCTTGATCAACAGCTATGAGAATCCCGACGGCGACGGCGATGCCGCCACCACCCGTGCCCGCAGGCCTGAGCGGGAGCGCGAGACCACGAAGCAGCCTGAGTGGAAGGACTACGTGCTGTGCATCAGCGACCACTACCAGGAGCACAACCCGCTCGTGGGCCGCGAGGCCGAGCTCGACCGCACCATCCAGGTGCTGTGCCGCAAGGACAAGAACAACCCGCTGCACCTGGGCGAGCCCGGCGTGGGCAAGACCTCGATCGTGTATGGCCTGGCAGCCCGCATTGCCGCCGGCAAGGTGCCCGAGCGCTTGCAGGGAGCCCGCATCTACCAGCTCGACATGGGCACCGCCATCGCCGGCACCAAGTTTCGCGGCGAGTTTGAGCAGCGCCTCAAGGCCATCATGCAGGGTGCCGCCGCCGAGCCGGGCACCATCATCTACATCGACGAGATACACAACATCGTGGGAGCCGGGTCGACCGGCGAGGGCGCTCTCGATGCCAGCAATATGCTCAAGCCCTACCTCGAGAGCGGCGAGATACGCTTCATCGGCTCCACCACCTATGAGGAGTACAACCGCTTCCTCACCCGCAACAAGGGCCTGCTGCGACGCTTCCAGACGATCGACATCGCCGAGCCCAGCGTCGACGAGACCATCAAAATCATCACCGAGCTCAAGCCAAAATACGAGGAATTCCATCATGTGAAATACAGCGACGAGGCCATCGACTATGCCGTGCGTGCCAGCGCCCGCTTCATCACCGACCGCTACCTGCCCGACAAGGCCATCGACCTCATCGACGAGGCCGGCGCCTATGTCGAGATGAAAAACCCGCGCAGCAAGACGGTCGACAAGCCCCTCATCGCCCAGGTGCTCTCGCGCGTGGCCAAGGTCGACGCCCTGGCCATGAAGAAGGACGACAGCCAGGTGCTCGAGACGCTCGAGAGTCGCATCAAGAGCTACATCTATGGCCAGGACGAGGCCGTGAGCAACGTGGTAGAGGCCGTGCAACTCTCCAAGGCCGGCCTCACCGACGCGAGCAAGCCGCTGGCCAGTCTGCTCTTTGTGGGCCCCACAGGCGTGGGCAAGACCGAGGTGGCGCGCGTGCTCGCCCGCGAGCTGGGCGTGGAGCTCGTGCGCTTCGACATGAGCGAGTATATGGAGAAGCACACGGTGGCCAAGCTCATCGGTTCGCCCGCAGGCTATGTGGGCTACGACGACGGCGGCCAGCTCACCGACGCCGTGCGCCGCAACCCCGACTGCGTGCTCCTGCTCGACGAGATTGAGAAGGCCCACAGCGACGTCTTCGACATCCTGCTGCAGGTGATGGACTACGGCGTGCTCACCGACAACAAGGGCCGCAAGGCCTACTTCCGCAACGTGATACTCATCATGACCAGCAACGCCGGCGCGCAATATGCCAGCCAGGCCTCGGTGGGCTTCGCCTCGACAGCCACCACCGGCGGCGCCATGCTCAAGCAGGTGAAGCGCACCTTCAAGCCCGAGTTTATCAACCGCCTGAGCGGCATCGTGGTCTTCAACGACATGGACCACCACATGGCCGGCCTCATCCTCGACAAGAAGCTGCGCGAGCTCTCGGCCATGCTCAAGACCAAGGGTGTGACCATGCGACTGAGCAAGCAGGCCCACGACTACCTGCTCGAGCAGGGCTACAGCAAGGAGTATGGCGCCCGCGAGATGGACCGCGTGATACAGCACCAGCTCAAGACGCTGCTCATGCGCGAGATGCTCTTCGGCTCGCTCAAGGGCGGCGGCCAGGCCCAGGTGGTGCTCGCCGGCGGCACCCTCCAGCTCAAGCAATA
>OMUK01000103.1 GCA_900314215.1 uncultured Prevotellaceae bacterium | reverse complement strand
TACCGTTTAATTTGTAAGTAGCTGATAATCAGAAACATATTATTTTCTGCATCGGCAAGTAGCGGTTGCCGATGCCAAGGGGGACCGGGACCGGCGGTTTAGAAAAGCGTGGGCTCCTTGTCGAGAAAGCTCTCTTGGTGCAGGGGCACAATCTTGTCGGTAGGTTGCAGATTGCCTATCATCAAGGGCGACTCAGGGTCGTGAAGCCGGTAATTCTCTTTGGCTTTCTCGTGGTCGTAGTTGGCATAGCAGTAGCGGCAGCCATTTATGCAAGTGTTGTAGTCGCCCAGTCCTCGGCTTTCCATGCATCTGCAGCCGGGGCGGTTGCCTTTCTCGGCAACCTTCTTGAAGTGGAGCCCCAGAGCGTGCTCATAGATGGCACGCGTCATGCAGCCGCTGTTGTGTATGCCATATTGCTCATAGTTTTCGCTTGTGCCACAAGTCTGAATATAGAGGTGGTGCTTGGCGGCTATCTCGCCCAGCCCTTTGGCAATGAGCGCCTTCTGCTCTGCAGAGATGGGCAGCAACTCGGGCATGTGCAGCTTCTTGTACCGCACCACAAAGCTGAAAAGGCAGCGATCCACACAGGGTGCTATGCGCTGGGCCATGTAGTCGAAGGTGGCAAGATGACGCTCGATGGTGTAGGTGCTGGTGAGCAGCACAGGGTCGTAGCGCCAAATGATTTTCTCCTTTCCCACCTGGGCCGACAAGTCGTGCAGCGTGGCGATGCTCTCGTAGATGCTGGGCACATTGGGCTCGATGTCTTTGCCATAGGCAGTGATGGTGTAGTGGAAGTGGCAGTTGAAGCGGCCAGTGATCTCATGCAGCCGCGGCAAGATGGGGCGATAGTTCTTGCTGCAGAATTCCACGACGTCGATGGTGTCGGGGTTGAGGTCTATACTGTTGACTACATCGTGGTAGAACGGGTTGCGGCTGTAGACATAGCCGGCGGCAAAGCGGTTTAGCAGCCACTGCGAGAAATAATTCACCGTGTCGGTCCTTCCGCCAGTGTTCAGTATCATGATTACATGCCCTCCCTCTCGTTGCTTTACAATATCTTTTCTATCTCCTTCAGGCTGTTCACGATGTGGCTGGGTTGCCTGTCGAGCGTGCGCGGGTCAACGCTCCATCGGTTAAAGAAGATGGTGTCGAGCCCGGCATTGATGGCGCCGGCAATGTCGGTGTCGTAGTGGTCGCCAATCATGATGGTCGACTCCCGCCGGGCCCCCGTCGTGGCGAGCGCATAGTCGAAAAACTGCGTGCAGGGCTTGTTGGCCCCGGCATCCTCGCTGAGAATCACGGTCGTGAAATAGCTGTCGAGCCCCGCCGACCTCAGCTTGCGCGACTGCACCTCGTGAAAACCGTTGCTGCAGATGTGCAGCCGGTAGCCTTTGCCCGTGAGATACTCCAAGAGCTCCTTTGCCCCGGGCACAGTGCCGGGTTCACGCGATATGATGTCGCCATAGCGGTCGCTGGCCTCGACACACCACCTGGGAGTGATCCACGACGTGTCGCCGCCGCATCTTTTCACCATCTCGGTCACGGGCCTGCGATACCGCTCCACAATCAAAGTGTCGCGGTCGATTTCACCGTGGGCATACTTGGCCCACACGTCGACGTTGGTAGCAAAGTATGCGTCGCGAAACGCCTCATAGGAGGGCATGATTTCATCCCAATTGCGCTCGTCGTAGAGGTGCTTCAGCGCAATGATGCTGTTGCCATGCGTGTCGTAGAGCGTGTCGTCGAGGTCGATTAGCAAGTCGCTGTAGTGCCTTGTTGTTGATGTGTCGTTGTCGGTCATTGTGTGGGGGAGGATTCAATCGGGGATTGTGGCGATGCACTCTACCTCGACGCGGGCATTCTTGGGCAGGGTCTTGATGGCCACGGCCGAGCGTGCCGGGAAGGGAGCGGTGAAGAAGGTGCTGTACACCTCGTTCATCGCGGCAAAGTCGGCCATGTCGGCCAGGAAAACGGTGGTTTTCAACACGTGGCTCATGTCGGTCCCGGCCTGCTCGAGGATGCGGGCCATGTTGGTGAGGCTCTGGCGGGTGAGCTCCTTGATGCCGCCCTGGGCAAAGTCGCCGGTGGCAGGGTCGATGGGCAGTTGCCCGCTCACAAAAATCAATTTGCCCGTGCCTGTTGTGGCCTGGCTATAGGGCCCTATGGCTGCCGGGGCGCTGGTAGTGCTGATTGCTTTCATAGCTGTTGTTTGTTTTGTTAATGTCGTCCCAAAGTTAGCAATTTTGTTTCAATGAAAGTTGGAAAAATGCATTTTTCACAATAATCATTGCCTCGGCCGGCTGGAGCGGCAGAATGAGGCAAAAAAGCGGCACCAGTGCTCCTTCTGCTTGGAGCTGGTGTCGCTATTGTTGTGCGGGTGGTTGGCTGCTAGGCGCTACTTGCCGCCGCGATGGCCTCGGCCTCCACGACGGGCTTTCAGGGTTTGCATCGTTTGCCGCTCAATCTCGTACATGCGCTGTATTTGCTTCTGGGTCAAGAATTTGCTGTATTCCTTGTAGTACTTTTCGCGCAGGTTGAGCAGTTTCTGGCTACGCTCAAAGCGTGCCTGGATGGCGTCGCCTGTCTCGGCCTCGGTGCCAGCTTTGCCCTTGCCCAGCCTTGGGCCGAGGGCCCACACCTCTTGCTGCTGCTGCATGTAGGTTTTCATGAAACGCTCGGTGGTGGCGTCGTCGAGAGCCAGAGAGGTGGCGATGTGCTTGGCTTGAGTTTCGGCAAACTGCTGGCGCGAGGCGCGGCGTTGCTGGTTGCCGCTGTTGCTTGATTGTGCCTGGGCACTCAGGCCCATGAGAATCATGGCGAGTGCCATGAGTGTGAATTTTAGATACTTTTTCATAACCGATTTAATAATTTTGTTCGTTGATAAATATGTCGTCTTGGCTCAAATCCAAAATGTATTGCTGGTCTTGCTCGCTCAGCTGGTCGTAGGCCATCTCCACGTCGGCCATGCTGGCGGCCCGCCGGGGCTGTTGATGCTGGTAGAAGCCTATGCCGGCCGCGATGAGCACAGCGATGCAAGCTGCCGCAGCTATCGCGCGGCGCAGGTTGAAGACCGGCCTTCTTGCGGGTGCAATCTCCACGACATGGGCCTCGTGTGCGGCTCTATCGCGCACCTTGCCCTCCAGAGTGTCGAAGAAATCGCTGGGCACGGTATAAGGCATCTTCTTGCCCACTTTGTCAAAGTCTTTCTCGTTTTCCATATCAGTCGTTTGTCTTTAAATACTTCACGATTTTGTTTTTAGCCAGGTGATAGTTCATGCGGGCGCTCACGGCAGTGGTGCCCACGATTGTGGCTATCTCGCTATAGGCCATCTCGTTGTAGTAGCGCAAGTTGAACACCAGTTGCTGCTTGCGCGGCAGCGAGAGTATGGCCTGCTGAAACTTGACCTCGGCCTTGCGCCCCAGGTCGACCCACTCGTCGGCCATGAGCTTGAAAGCCTCGGCGCCGTCGAGCGACACGGTGTCGTGCCTGCGGCCGTCGATGATGCGCAGGGCCTCGCGGGTGGCGATTGTGAATATCCACGCCTTGAGCGACTTCACCTGCGCAATCTGCGCGAGCGAGCGGTAGATGCGCACAAAGGTCTCTTGCGTGGCGTCTTCGGCGTCGGCGTGGTCAACCAGCAGTCGGCGAGTGTGCCAATACACGGGCTCCTGGTAGCGCTTCATGAGCATGGAGAAGCCCGTGCTGGGCCGCAGTTGCAATGCTTCGATTATGTTGCTGTCGGCAATCATCTGCTCTTCGGTCGGTCAGCGTAACACATATACGGTTTTCTTGCCGCGCTGTATCGCCATGATGGGGTTGTCGCGGCGCGAGGCGAAGAAGTTGAGCTCGGCCTGGGCTTGCGCCTTGTCGAGGCGGGTGAGCTGGGCATACTTTCCAGCCGTGATGTGGTCGTGGTCCTTGAGATAACCCACTGCCATGTGCAGACGCTGGCTTTGGTCCATTACAATAATGTTGTTCCTGACCACAACGGTGATCGGGGCATGGCGCGGCGGCATTGCCGGGTGCGCGAGGCGCCGGTGCATGCGTGGGCTGGCCATCATCGTGCTGCAAGCCATTGCCACTATGGCAACGAGGATGCTCTGTTTCATTGTAGTCTTCATAACGCGATGTTTTTTTTAGTAATGTTATACTTCAGTTACCTGTCTCGGGAACGCCGCCTCCCCCCTTGCGTGAGTGGCGGCGTTCTATAACCAAGACCCCGCTAAATCGCAAACGTAAATTTTCCCAATGAATTTTTTTTTTCTCAATAAATCCAATTTTTTTCTCCCGCGCCATTGCAGCCGCCGCTGCTCTCGCGGGTCGAGATGCCCTATAGGGCCTTGGAGCGGCGCATGAGGTAGCGGGCCACGATGATGAGCGTTGCCACGGCCGCGATGATGAGGATGACGGTTTGGATGTGGCTGCTATAGGTGTCGATAGCCGATTGCAACTGGTGCTGGGGCACGATGGAGTGGAGATACCAGCCCAGGGCGGCGAGTATGCAGTTCCAGGCGCCGGCGCCCAGGGTGGTGTAGAGCAGGAATTTGCCAAAGTGCATCTTGGCCATGCCGGCAGGCACCGAGATGAGCTGCCTGATGCCTGGCAGCAGGCGGCCAGTGATGGTGGCCACCATGCCGTGGGAGTTGAAGTAGCGCTCGCTGCGCTCCAACTTCTCGGGGCTGAGCAGGCACAAGCGGCCCAGCCGGCTGGCGGCAAAGCGATACATGACGGGGCGCCCCAGATAGTAGCCGGCTGCGTAATTGATGACCGCGCCCACGTCGGCCCCCAGGGTGGCGGCAACGACCACCAGCACCACGTTGAGGTTGCCCGCTGCGGCACTGTAGGCGGCAGGAGGCACCACTACCTCGCTGGGAAAGGGAATCACGGTGCTCTCAACCATCATGAGCACAAAGATGGCGGTGTAGTTGAGATTGAGCAGCATCGCATAGAGAAATTGCATCATATCAAATTAAACATTAAACAATTATGACATATTTATTGTGAACTCGGTTGCAAAGATAAGGCCCAAATTTGTATAAATTCTGTAAAACTCCTTAAAACATGAATAATGGCACTTTGCCGCAAGAATTTTTTTGCCGCTTAGCTGGGGGGTGACAAGCATAAAAATAGCCCCTGCGTGGCCTGTTGCGGCGTGACGGGGGCTATTGTGTCCTGATAAATGGCCTATTGGCTTTATACGGTGAGAATCTCCTTTTGCTTGGCGGCAAACACGGCGTCGATGTCCTTCAAGTACTTGTCGTGCATCTTCTGCACCCGCTCCTCGGCGTCCTTCTCGTTGTCCTCGCTCAAGCCGTTCTTGATGGCTTTCTTCAGGCCCTCGATAGCCTCGCGGCGGGCGTTGCGCACGCTCACCTTGGCCTTCTCGGCCTCGGCTTTAGAGTCCTTCACGAGCTGCTTGCGGCGCTCCTCGGTCAACGGGGGGATGTTGAGGCGTATCACCTCGCCGTTGTTCTCGGGAGTGATGCCCACGTTGGAGTCCATGATAGCCTTCTCGATGGCGCGTATGTTGTTTTTGTCCCAGGGGGTGATAGCGATGCAGCGTGCATCGGGGGTGCTGATGTTGGCCACGCCCGAGAGGGGCATCTTCTGCCCGTAGGCATTCACTCTCACGTCGTCGAGGATTCTCACGTTGGCCTTTCCTGCGCGCACGTGGGCCAGGGCATCTTCAAGATAAGCCACAGCCTCTTTCATTTTTTTCTCAGCAGGATTGAGATAAGTATTTACGTCACTCATGTCAGTCAGTTGTTTTATTAGTATTTGTTGAATTGATGTCTTTTCGGTCTTCGGTCTTCAAAAATACTCATTTCCAATCACGATTGCAAGAAAAACCGCAAAAAATCTAAAATTTCACTTCAACTTCGTCCTCGAAGTGGCAAGTACTTTTAAAAAAAACACAAGCATCAACATTGGCATCTCAATTATTATGCTTACTTTTGTAATGCTATGGCAATTGGGGATTCCCCTTACATGAATACATTGGACAGTACAAATTTTATATATCAAAAACAAGCAGCATGAAACCAACACATTTCACTTGTGCGATATTGTCGGCACTATTGGCAGTCGCCGTCACAGGGGCACTGCACGCCCAAAATTCCAACAGATCAGTCATGGCCCCACGCGAAGCCTCGGGCAGAAGCAACGCTATCACCGACAGCAACGTGGCCGCTAAGCTCGAGAAGTGGAAAGACCTGAAGTTTGGAGTGTTGTTCCACTGGGGCATCTACACCACTCGGGGCATTCCTGAGTCGTGGAACATTTGCTCTGAGAAGTGGGTCAACACCCGCCCAGCCAACTCGAAGTATGACGAGTACAAGAGCTGGTACTTCGGCCTGGCCAACGAGTTCAACCCCACGCAATTCAATCCTGAGCAGTGGGCTGCTGCAATGGACGATGCCGGCATGAAATACATGCTGTTCTCCACCAAGCACCACGATGGATTCTGTATGTTCGACACCAAGGAAACCGACTTCAAAGTCACCAAAAGCGCCTTTGCAAGCAGCGATAGCGCCGACGTCACTCGCTATGTCTTGGACGCCTTCCGTCGGCACGGTTTCATGGTGGGTTGCTATTTCTCCAAGCCCGATTGGCACTGCCAGTGGTTCTGGAATCCGTATTATGCCACCCCCGACCGCTATGTGAACTACGACACCATTCAGCATGCCGACTGGTGGAACAAGTACAAGAAATACACGCAGAACCAGCTATATGAGCTCACCCACAACTATGGCAACATCGACTTGCTGTGGCTCGACGGCGGTTGGGTCAAGGGCTCGGTCTTCAAACTCGACAGTATACTCAACGACGTTCGCTCAACAACCCAAAAAGGCATGATATGTGTTGATCGCACGGCCAATCACAATGAAGATTATGAAACATGGGAGAACGTGCTGCCCAGCAAGCAGCTTACCTACCCTTGGGAACATGTCGCCAAGCTTTCTAGCATGTGGCCTTGGTCGCGATACAACGATGACTACTTGAAGTCGAAGGCAACCATTATCAATACACTTATCGAGGTGATAGCCAAGGGTGGCAACTACCTGCTGGGCGTGGGTCCTGACCCGCGCGGTCTCATCACCGATGCCACTGTGGCTCGCCTCAAGGAAGTGGGGACGTGGGTAAAAGCTAATGGCGAAGCCATCTACAACACACGGCCCACACCCGTTTACAACTGCGGCAAGGTGTGGTTTGCTGCCAACAAAGACCTGCGCACGCTCTACGCCTTCTATGCACTCCCCGACAATGCATCGTTGCCCGATGTGATCTCATGGACTGGCAATATTCCCGTGGGTAAAATGACGGTAGTGAGCACAGGCAAAGATGTGAAATATGAGGTTTCGGGCCAAACTGTCACTGTCACTCTGCCAGCCGGCCTGCCCCAAGAGAGCTTGGCCCTGAAATTCACAGTGAAGTAGCAATTATCTTCGACACCGGCGCCAACCTGGCAAGTCCCGGCTGTGCCGAAGTTGTGCGATTCAGCTATTGCTTGTAGATTACTTTCTTGCCCTTGGAGGTAATATAGACCTGACCAGCCTCGGGATCGACAACGTGCACACCGCGTAAGTCGTAAAGAAGGGGAGCATGTGCATCGGGCATCGTGTTGACATCCTCAACAGCCGTATAAAGCCGATTGAATCGCATGCATTTTAGGTTGATTCCAGTCACTGCACTGTCGTTGAACAGGTTGGCCAGTGTCTGGGTTGCAGCCTGGCAATCATAGGGCACGTTGGTCACATTGCTGGCGCAGGTGTTGCTGAACATGCCGCTCATGTTGGCATCCTCTGGTAAGTAGAGTGGCCTGAGGTCGAGCTCTTCGAGGGCAACGCAACCTGCAAACATGTCGTGTACATCGGTCACCATCTTGGTGTTCCATCCTGTGAAGTCGACGCTCTTGAGCGCACTGCAATTTTCAAGCAGGGCACTCAGGTCGATAACGTCGGCAGTATGCACTTGCGACAAGTCGACGCTATCTATCTTGTCGAGGCCTGCAAGCAAGCCTGCAAGCGAGTAGCTGCATGGCCCATGCTGCCCGTCGTTGTAGGTGTGGTCGTAGTCGGGCAAGGGGTCGCTGTTGAGCCACTGCAGGGTGCCATCGGTATAGTAGCTCACAGCCGTGCTGTTTAGCTTTGCCTTGAGGCCCGGTGCGAGTGCAACATGATACACGCCGCTGGCGGCATCATAGGTATAGGTGTAAAACGAGCCGCGATTGGCCGTGCTCACCGAGTCAAATCTCAGCACATTTAGGTCGATTTGCGTCACGTGGGGGTCGTTGAGCAAGGTGGCTTGTGCAGCATTGGCTGCGATTCCATCGTAGGGTTGCGTTGTGGCATTGGCTGCACAGGTGCTCGAGAGCATTCCGCGCAAGTTGGCAGCGTCGCACAACATGAAACTGTTGAGGTCGACATAGCGGAGTGACGCGCAATCTTCCATCATGTAGCGCATATCGGCCACCTGGCGAGTGTCGAGGCCATTGAGGTTGACGCGCTTGAGCGACTTGCAGCCGTCGAGCATTTGGAACATGTTGGTCACAGCATGCGTGTCAATTCCACTCAAGTCGAGAGTGGCGAGCGAGGCGCAATCCTTCAGCATGTAGCTCATGTCGGTCACCCGGCGGGTGTCGAAATGGCTCAAGTCAATCTTGGCAAGTTGGCTGCAACCTGCCAGCATCTCACTCATGTTGGTTACCTGGCGGGTGTCGAAGCCGCCCAAGTCGACAGTGCTCAAGCTAGCGCAGTAGCCTAGCATTCCGCTCATGTCGGTCACACGGCGAGTGTCGAAGCTGCTCAGCTCAACCTGTGCTAGTGCCTTGCAACCCCACAACATGTTGCGCATGGTCGTGACTGCCTGCGTGTTGAAGCCATCGCCCAGCTGTAGCGACTGTAATGCACTGCAGCAACAGAACATGTAGCTCATGTCGGTCACTTTGCGAGTGTCAAAACTGCTCAAGTCAAGCTTGGCGAGCGACTCGCACAAGTAGAACATGTGGCTCATGTCGGTCACTTGCGATGTGTTGAAATTGCTCAAGTCAACACTGCGCAACGAGTGGCAATTCCACAACAGGTTGCTCATCACGGCCACGTCGGCAGTGTGCATTTCTGAGAGGTCGAGGCTTTGCATGTTTTCCAGTCCATAGAAAAGCGAGTCGAGCGAGAACGCAAGTTTGCCGTGCACGCTGTCGGTATAATTATGGTCGAAATCGGGCACCGCATTGCCAGTACTCCATGTGTCGAGCCGGCCGCCGGCACTCTTGTCGAGTTGGGCCCTGAACTCTGGAGTGAGCCTCACCTTGTAGAGGTTGGCCTCGGGTAAGTAGCTATAGCAGTAAAACGCTGATGCACCATAGCACAAGGGCATGGCCGCCATAGTCAGCGCTGCGATGATGATGCAGCGCAGTGTCGTTTTCAATGTTTTGATGTATTCCATTGTATTGTCTTTATTCCTCTTTAAGAACACAAAGATAAGCATTAATTAAACTACTTCAAGTTTTTCTCCCGCTTTTCCAATAATTTATTTATATGTGCAATATTGCGAGGAGAAGTTAGGGCTTGAGCTCGATGCCCAGGTTCACGTGGTCGTAGTTGCGGGCAAATTTTGCCAGTTCGGCCAAGTGCTTGTTGTGCACGAGCGTGCTGGCCAGTTGCAGCAGCTGCAGCATGTGGTCGGTCTCGAGGGTGAGGTCCAGCCGCTTGCCCGCCTTCACGTGGCAGGTCAAGGGCAGGCGGTGCCAGTAGAGGGTGAGCAGGCCTTGCTCGGGCGAGTACACATAGCGCCCTTGCGCCACGTTGCCCAGACCCTTCATCCACAAGGCGTAGTTGCCTTGCGCATCGAGCCGCAAGGCGGTGCGCTTGCTCGAGAGGTGCAGCTTCTTGTAAATCTTCTTGAGCCCTTTCTTCACCTTGCCCTTCACGATGGGCTTGCCCAGCGAGGATACCACATTCTTGCCTGCAATCTCTACCGCGGGGCCGGCATAGCGCCAGTTGCCGGCCACGGGCGCGTTGTGGCGCTCAAGGGCCTGCAGCGAGTCGCTGGCCGTCGTGGCCGTGAGGTCGTCGTATACATAGTCCTGAGCCTGAGCCGCAGTTGCGGCCATGAGCAGCAAAATGAGAGTGAGTGCAAATCGTGTCATCACCACAAAAGTAATAAAAATCGTGCGATTGCGTGAAAAAACTTGCTGCTTTACACGGGCAAAGCGCTGGAAAATCACTAAATTCGCATTGTGGAAAAGCTCATGCAATACATATGGCAACACCGCCTGTACCGCTCGGAAGACATGGTGACCAACGACGGGCTCAAGGTGCGCGTGATCGACCCCGGCTTGCTCAACACCGACGCAGGCCCCGACTTCTTCAACGCCAAGGTTGAAATCGACGGCCACCTGTGGGTGGGCAACGTGGAGATACACGTGCGCGCCACCGACTGGAAGCGCCACGGCCACGATCACGACAAGGCCTACGACAGCGTGATACTGCACGTGGTGGGCAAGGACGACGCCCCCGTGTATCGCACCAATGGCGAGCGCATACCCCAAGTGGTGCTCGAGGTCTCGCCGCGCTTCAACGAGAGCTACGACTCGCTTGTGAACGCCCGCAACGAGATACCCTGCGCCAGCCGCATCAAGCAGGTGCCGCACCTCACCATCACCGAGTGGGTCGAGGGCTTGGCCTTTGAGCGGCTGCACAACAAGGTGAAGCGCATAGGCCAGCTGCTGGAGCTGTACCACGGCAGCTGGGAGGACGTGTGCTACGCCACCCTGTCGCGCAACCTGGGCTTCGGCATCAACAACGAGGCCTTTGAGCGCCTGGCACGCCGCACTCCCTTGCGCCTGCTGGGCAAGCACAGCGACTCGCTGCTGCAAATCGAGGCGTTGCTCTTCGGGCAGGCCGGCTTGCTCGATGCGGCCGCCACGGGCACCGATGGCTACTACCAGCACCTGTGCAGCGAGTATGCCTTCCTGGCCAACAAATTCCAGTTGCAACCCATGGAGCGCGAGGCCTGGAAACTGTTCCGCATTCGTCCGCAGAACTTCCCTTACCGCCGCATTGCCATGCTGGCGCACTACATCGAGGGCGGCTTCAACTTGATGAGCCGATTGCTCGAGGCCGATGGCGAGAAAGAGCTCAGGGCGCTCTTCACCGTCGAGCTCTCGGGCTACTGGGCCAACCACTTCACCTTTGGCAAGCCCGCCGAGCGGCCCAGCAAGGCGCTGGGCAACCGCTCGATCGACATCGTGCTCATCAACACCGTGGCACCCCTGTATTACGCCTACGGCGAACTCACCGACGACTACCGCATGACCGACAAGGCCATCGCCCTGCTCGAGGACCTCAAGCCCGAGAAGAACTCGATCGTCGACAACTTTGTGTACTACGGCATCGATTGCCCCGACGCCCTCACCTCGCAGGCCTTGATCGAGCTCAAGCGCGAGTACTGCGAGGCCCGCAAGTGCATCTATTGCAAAATAGGCCACTACCTGCTGAGCGAGGCCGCCCGCCAGCCCGGCAATTAGCACCTCGCAGTGCATGCCGCCAAAGCACTCGAGCGCTGCCATCGAATTGTGAAAAGCGCTCATGATTTTGTGAGCGAAAATCGCTAACTTTGCGCCAAATAATTTCAACAGAAGATTTATGAAGATATCGATTATCAACGGGCCCAACCTGAACCTCGTGGGCGTGCGTGAGCCCGAAATCTACGGCCACCAGTCGCTCGCCCAGTATCTCGACGCGCTTGTGAAGAAATACCCCGGCGTCGACTTCGACCTGTTTCAGAGCAACCACGAGGGCGCCATCATCGATGAGATACAGCGCGTGGGATTCGACTGCGACGGCATCGTGCTCAACGCCGGCGCCTATACCCACTACTCGATTGCCATAGCCGACGCCCTGCGTGCCGTCACCGCCCCTGCCATCGAGGTGCACATCAGCGACGTGCAGGCCCGCGAGAGCTACCGCCACGTGTCGATGATAAAAGACGCTTGCGTGACCGTGATTGCCGGCTACGGCCTCGACTCCTACCGGCGCGCTGTCGACTACCTGATCAACATGAAGCGATGACCGAAGAGCTGGAACAATACATCGAGCGCCACATCGACGCCGAGCCCGAGCACCTCTACAAGCTCGAGCGCGACACCCACCTCAAGCTGCTATACCCGCGCATGTGCTCGGGCCACGTGCAGGGACGCCTGCTCAAGATGCTCGTGCGCATGATGCGCCCCAAGCGCGTGCTCGAGCTGGGCACCTACTCGGGCTACTCGGCACAATGCCTGGCCGAGGGCTTGCTCGACGCCGACGCCCACGTGCACACCATCGAGATCGACGACGAACTCGAGGACTTCTTGCGCGAGCACTTCGCCCAAAGTCCCTGGGGCAACCGCATCACCCTGCACATAGGCGACGCCGAGCAGTTGCTGCCCACTATAGGCGAGCAATTCGACCTCGTCTTTATCGACGCCAACAAGCGCCAGTATCCCGACTACTACACCCTGGTGATGCCCCACGTGAAGCCCGGCGGCTTCATCATTGCCGACAACACCCTGTGGGACGGCAAGGTCGTGGACCTCAAGGGCAAGAAGATGGACGCCCAAACCCAGGGCATCTTGCGCTTCAACGACATGGTGGCCAGCGACCCACGCGTGGAAAAAGTAATCGTGCCCCTGCGCGACGGCCTCACCATTATCTACAAGAAATAGGGCATTTTGGAATTGTTGTAGATTTGGTGTAAATTTGCGGTCTGAATCAAAACGATATACACGATATGCAATCAACCCGATTAGAAAAAATACAACGACTCATTCAGAAGGAATTGAGCGAAATCTTCCGCCTCGAGACGGCCAAGACCCACGGCACCCTGGTGAGCGTGAGCCAGGTGCGCGTGTCGAGCGACCTGAGCGTGGCCCGCATCCACCTGAGCGTGTTTCCTAGCGAGCAGGGCGCCACAATTGTGAAGAACGTGAACGACAACGAGAAGTCGATACGCTACAACCTGGCACAGCGCGTGCGCTACCAGCTGCGCAAGTGCCCCGAGCTCAACTTCTATCTCGACGACTCGATCGACTATATCCAGCACATCGACGACCTGCTGGGCAAGGATAAACATCAAGACGACAACGAGCAGTGAACCTGGAGACCAAAATAGCGCTGCGCTACCTCAAGTCGAAGAAGACGCACAATGCTGTCAACATCATCAGCATCATCTCGGTGCTGGGCGTGGTGGTGGCAACGGCGGCTCTCGTGACGGTGCTCAGCGTGTTCAATGGTTTCCATGGCCTCATTCAGAGCAAGCTCTCCAAACTCGACCCGCAAGTGGCCATACAGCCTGCCCAAGGCAAGGTGATGGACGACGGCGACAGCGTGGTCAAGGTGGTGAAGCGAGTGCCTGGCGTGGCGCTGGCAATGCCTGTGGTCGAGGACAACGCCCTGGCCATCTTTGCCGACTACCAGATGCCAGTGCGCCTGAAGGGCGTGCCCGACGACTACAACAAGATGAATGCCATCGACAGCATCATCGTCGACGGCGAGTTTCAGCTGCACGACGACGTGTCGAGCTATGCCGTGATAGGCGCTGGTCCGGCCATCACGCTCAACGCCCGCCCTGGCTACCTGCGCGAGTTGCAGCTCTATGCCCCGCAGCGCCAGGGCACGGTCAACATCAACGACCCTATGAATGCGTTTACCAACGACTCAGTCTTTGTGGCCGGCGTGTTCCAGGTGCAGCAGAAGGACTACGACCAAGACCTCATCTTTGTGCCCATCGACTTGGCACGCGAGCTCTTTGACTACGAGACCGAAGCCACACAAGTCGAACTCAAGCTCACCCCCGACGCCAACGAGCAACAGGTGATGCGGCAGGTGAGCGCCTTGCTCGGCCCGAGCTACGTGGTCAAGAACCGGCTCATGCAGCAGGCCGAGTCGTTCAAGATGGTGAACATGGAGAAGTGGATCACCTTCTTGCTGCTGGCCTTCATCCTGGTCATCGCCACCTTCAACGTCATCAGCACCCTCTCGCTGCTCATCATCGAGAAGGACGAGAGCATCAGGACTTTCCGCAGCCTGGGCGCCACCAACAAGCAGATTACCCGCATCTTCGTCGTCGAGGGCTGGCTCATTGCCCTCATAGGCGCAGTGGGCGGAGTGGTGCTGGGCTTGATACTGTGCCTGTGCCAGCAGCAATTCGGTTGGCTCAAACTCAGTTCGAGCCCCGATGCCGTGATTATCCAGGCCTATCCCGTGCAGGTGATATGGACCGATGTGGTGGTGGTGTTTCTGCTTGTGGCCGCCGTGGGGCTGCTCACCTCGCTGGTGACCTCGCTCACCATGCGCCGCCGGCTTGAAAAAGAATAAAGTGTGAATCTATGACGATGGGCTTTCTCAACTGGAAAGAAGATATCCAAAATGTGATAGGCGCCATCAGGCATTTTGCCGAGGCTGCCGCTGCCCACAAGCGACTGCTTGCGCTCTTGCTCGTGGCAGCGGTGTCGCTCGTCTCGGTCGTGATACTTTACTTCAGCGACTACCGATACTCCCATGGCCCGTGGCGCACCTATGAGAATGGCATGTTCAGCGTCAACGAGGACCGCAACGAGCACTTCGAGAAGTTCATCTTCCCCGACTCGCTCAAGCGCATGGTTGAGCGGCGCAACGGCGGCACGCTGCTCTGTGCCTACCAGAAGACGCAGGTGAGCGACGACGGCGACGTGCGCGAAATCCAGCACATCAACGTGTTTGGCCTCGACAAGCTCTTTAAGCACATCTACACCACCGAGGCCAGCGTGTATCGCCGCTACCTGAACGGCCGCCTCAGCAGCGGCGAGAAGGACTATGACGCCAAGCGCATAGGCGACATACACGGGCATCCGGCCCTGGCCTACAAGGCGCACACGCGCGACGAGGGCGGCTTCTACGCGATGGGTGTGATCGTGTGTGCCCACCACAAGGCCTACGTCTTTGAGGACTACTCGCCCTACAGCCCCTATGCCGACTGGCAGAACGACGCGAAGACCTACTACTACCCGCAACCGCAGGGCTATCCGCAAAACTTCACTGTCGACGACATGTATCGCATCGAGACGCGGTTTTTCATCACTACCTTTGTGCTGTTTTTGGTGTTTTATGTGGTATTTGTGGCCGTTTATCGCCTCTTCACCCGCGGCTTCCACACCCATGGGCAGCCTGCCGCCGCCATCGTCAACCAGCAATCCAAGCAGCGCCACGACCTCATGGTCACGCTGTGTGTCATTATCGCCATCATCATGATGGTGATGCTCATTGCCTTCTGGCAATTCCGCGGCACCAAGGTGCTGCAATCGGTGGCCTATATCGTGGCTGGAATTTTCCAAATGTCGATCAACCTCCCCGTCCTCATCCATCTCTACCGCAAGGCGCGTCAGCCTCAGCCCGCCCCAGGCCGATAGCGCGGACTTCACTCAGCTACCAGTGTGCGCTTGTCGCCGTAGTCGGTCTCGAGGGGCGTGTGCTTGTAGAGGGTCGTGCCGTCCTCTAAATGCAGGGGCTCTTCGATCCAAATGTTGCCATTACGGTCGCGATAGGCGTGCAAGTCGATGTCCTCATAGGTGTGAATCACTCCCGTGGCCAGGCTCTTGCTGCCCAGGTGGCACTTGGGGGTGACCCACGTGTCGATGCCGGCATGCAGCCGCTTCACGCCCATGGGCAGTATCACCAGTTGGCGCTTTTGCCGGGCCGTGGTGGCATAGTGCTCGCGCATGGTGGCCAGGGTCCACACGTCGTCGCTGTCGGGCACGCCACGCTGTTTGCCCAGTGTGATCCAGGGCACATCGTTGTCGCTTGTGCAATGCGTCGTCACGATGCCGCAGGCCGATGCTTGGTAGCGCTCAATCATCACTTTCACCTCGCGGTTGAGGCGCACTTGCCACGTGGCGAAGTAGCCCAGGTGCACCAGGGCGAAGATCAGCATGGCAGTGGCCACGGTGGCCAGCACCCCCTGCGCGCCCTTGCCGGGCCGCGTGATGCAGGCCTGTAGCATGCCAAAGATGGCGATGAGCGAGAATATCTGGGCAAACCAGCCCGTGCGGCCTATCGTGCCCGAAACCAGGCAGAAGGGCACACCCAGCGTGGCGGCCACCACCCACACCAGCCACGGCGAGCGGCACAAGTCGGCCAGCACTTCGCGGCCACGGGCGGTGATGAGGCTGGCGACCACCATGAGCAGCAAAATCACATAGTAGAAGAGCGAGGTGGCGATAATCTCGCCCACCTGCCACTCGGCTGTGCCTTGGTTTTCCAAGAAACGCTTCCAGATGCCTGGCGAGGCCACCACAACGATGGCTCCGAGGGTGAAGCAGGCGAGCAACCGCTTGTCGACATGCTCACGCCGCCACACAGCCACCCACAGCGCCACGGCGAGCGGCACGCCGCACGCCTCGTGCATCGAGCCGGCGATGAAGCACACGATGCCTGCCGCTGCCTCGAGCCAGCCCTGGCGCTTGCCCTTGCCCATGATGAGCATGGCGGCCATGAGTCCCAGGGCGGCAGCCCACACATAGTTGAGCTGGCAATCGTAGAGCAAGATGGAGTCGGGCCAGGGCAGTGTAGTGAGTATCAAGCCATACATCACAATCCTTGCCCAGTAGTTGCGCAACCCGGCACAGCGGCCTGCCGCCCAGTGCATCGCCGTGACCATGAGCGCCAGCAGCAAGGCGACCACGGCGCGAGGCAGAATGCCCACAAAGAAGGGCATCAGCACGTTGGCCATGCGCCCGTTGGTGCTTAGCCAGTGCACGGCGGCATAGTAGGGATAGGCCAGCAGAGCGCCCCGCTTGGCCAGGGCGGCCTGCCAGCGGCTGGCAAACACGATGTCGTCGCCCACCAGGTTCCAGCCGTAGAAGGCTACTGCCGCTGCAGCAAATATGGCTGCCAGCAGCACCCACGACAAGTATTTGCCAAGCGATTTCATGTGGTGAGCTAAATAGAATGATAGTTAGAACTTCTGCATGTCGACCAGATGCTTGTATACGCCGCCGCGCGCGATGAGCTCGCTGTGGGTGCCTCGCTCCACAATCTTGCCCTCTTGCAGCACGCATATCTGGTCGGCATTCTTGATGGTCGACAGGCGGTGGGCAATCACCAGCGTGGTGCGGCCGCTCATGAGGTTGTCGAGCGCCTCCTGCACCAGGTGCTCGCTCTCGGTGTCGAGTGCCGAGGTGGCCTCGTCGAGGATGAGGATGGGCGGGTTCTTGAGTATGGCGCGGGCTATGCTCAGGCGCTGGCGCTGTCCGCCCGAGAGGTTGGTGCCGCGGTCGCCTATGTTGGTCTCGAAGCCGTGCTCGGTGGCCATGATGAAGTCGTAGGCGTTGGCAATCTTGGCGGCATTGATCACCTCTTGCTCGGTGGCATTTTCCACGCCGAAGGTGATGTTGTTGTAGATGGTGTCGTTGAAGAGGATGGCCTCCTGGTTCACGTTGCCCATGAGGGCGCGCAGGTCGTGCTTGGTGAATTGCCTGATGTCGGTGCCATCGATGGTGATAGAGCCCTCCTGCACATCGTAGAAGCGTGGCAGCAAGTCGGCCAGGGTGGTCTTGCCGCTGCCGCTTTGTCCCACCAAGGCCACGGTGGTGCCGCGGGGTATATCGAGGTCGACGCCGTCGATCACCCACTGCTCGCCGTAGCGGAAGCGCACGCCCGAGTACTTGATGCCTTGCTTCATCGCGGTCAGCGGCACGGGCTCGGCGGGGTCCTTGAGGTTGTTCTCGGCCATGAGTATCTTGTCGATGCGCTGCATCGAGGCCAGGCCGCGCTGTATCGAGTAGCTGGCCTTGGAAAAGTCCTTGGCGGGGTTGATGATGCTGTAGAACACCACCATGTAGTAGATGAATGTGGGGGCCGAGATGGTCGACTTGTCGGCCAGGATGAGGGTGCCGCCAAACCACAGCACGATGCCTATGGTGAGGGTGCCCAGAAACTCGCTCATGGGGTGGGCGAGCTCATAGCGGCGGTTCATGCCGCGGCTCATGAGGCGGAAGTCCTCGTTTTCCTTGCCGAAGCGGCGTTTCACCTTCTCCTCGGCATTGAAGGCCTTGATGATGCGCAGGCCGCCTATGGTCTCCTCGATGTTGCTCAGCAGCACGCCCCACTGGTTTTGCACATTGAGCGACTTGCGCTTGAGCATCTTGCCCACGCGCCCCATGATGGTGCCGGCCACGGGCAGCAGCACGAGCACAAAGAGGGTGAGCTGCCAGCTCAAGGCTATCATCATGCCCAGGCACACGATGATCATGATGGGGTTCTTAAACATCATGTCGAGGCTGGCCATGATGGAGTTTTCCACCTCGGTCACGTCGCCGCTCATGCGGGCCATCACGTCGCCCTTGCGCTCATTGCTGAAGAAGCCTATGGGCAGCGACACGATCTTGGCGTAGATCTGGTTGCGCAGGTCGCGCACCACACCGGTGCGTATCGATATCATGTTGAATGCAGCCAGATAGGCGCTGCCCGTCTTCACGCCTGCCAGTGCCACCAGCGCCAGGGCAATCGAGGCCAGTGCCGCACTCTTGCCATAGGTGGCGATGATGCCTTGCACATAGTAGTAGAAGTCGTTGACCACCACCGTCTTGATCGAGGCGGCGCCCCACGGGATGAAGTGATACACCTGGTGGTTGATGCCAAAGAGCATCTCCAGAATGGGGATGAGCAACGCAAAGGAGAACAGCGTGAAAAACGCCGCCATGATGTTGAAGAAGACATTGAGCACGATATACCCCTTGTAGGGCGGTATAAACCGGCGCAATATCATGAAGAAGCCTTTAAACATGCAGTAAAAATATTGTTGTGAGTGGGATTGACGCGCTTATTCTTTCTCGCCGTAGACCAGGTCGCCGGCGTCGCCCAGGCCAGGCACGATGTAGCTGTGCTCGTTGAGCTGGTGGTCGATGTCGCAGCACCATATTGTGGTGCGGTCGTCGGGCATGCGGTTGCGCAGGTACTCGATGGCTTGGTCGGTGGCAATCACGCTGGCCACGTGCACGTGGGCGGGATGCCCCTTGGTCATGAGTGCCTGGAAGGCGAGCTCCATCGAGCTGCCGGTGGCCAGCATGGGGTCGACGATGAGCAGCACCTTGTCGTCGATGCGCGGGCAGGCGATATACTCGATGTGCACGTTGAAGTCGTTGGTTTTCTCAATATACTTGCGGTAGGCCGACACAAAGCCGTTCTCGGCTTGGTCAAAGTAGCTCAAGAAGCCCTCGTGAAAGGGCAGGCCGGCGCGCAATATGGTGGCGAGCACCACCTTGTCGGCTATCACGTTGGTGCGGGCTATGCCCAGGGGTGTCTCGGTGTCTTTTGACTCATAGTGGAGTCGCTTGGAGATTTCATAGGCCATGATTTGGCCCAGGCGCTGAATGTTGGTGCGGAAGCGCAGACGCTCCTTCTGCTGCTCCTTGTCGCGTATCTCGCTCATAAACTGGCTCACAAGCGAGTCGTGGTCGCACAGGTTGATGATTTCCATATCGGGGGATTATTTGGTTAAACTGTTGTTGTACTGGTTGAGGATTGCGATGGAATGGTCGCGGTCGCGGGTGAGCTGGGCACGCAGCTCCTCGACGCTGCCGAGCTTGAACTCGAGCCGCAGGAATTTGATGAAGTCGAGCCCTATGGGCAGGCCATAGATGTCGTCGTCGAAGCCGAAGATGTTGACCTCGATCGAGAGTTGGTTGCCATTGTTCATGGTGGGCCTGATGCCCACGTTGACCATGCCCTGCAAGCGGCGGCCGGCCACGTCGACCATCACGGCATAGGCGCCGCGGTGGGGCAGCACGATAGCTGGGTCGAGCTCACCCACGTTGGCTGTGGGGAAGCCTATGCCGCTGCCGTTGTGGAAGCCGTGCACCACCTTGCCCTCGATGCGGTAGGGGCGGCCCATGCAGTGCATGGCGCCGTCGACCTTGCCCGAGGCGATGAGCTTGCGTATGAGCGACGAGCTCACCGGGGCATACTCGCCCAGGTACTCAGGGCCCTTCACAATCTCGATGCCTAGCTTGCGGCCGTTGCGCACATAGTCGGCAAAGGTTTCCTGCTTGTTGTGCCCGAAGTGGTGGTCGTAGCCAGCCACGAGCACGCTCACGCCGTAGCGGTCGCGCAGAATCTTGAGAAACTGCGTGCTGTCGTTGAGCGAGAGCTCGCGGGTGAAGTCGAGCAGCACGGTGTAGTCCACGCCATGCTGGCCTATGAGGTCGACCTTGCGGGCGGTGGGCATGATCAGCTTGATGCCGCTATCGGGGTGCAGCACCGCTTGAGGGTGCTGGGCAAAGGTGACGACTGCCGACTTGAGCCCGCGCTCCTGGGCCTGCTTCTTGAGGAAATTGATGAGCGTGACGTGACCCAGGTGCACACCGTCGAACATGCCGATGGTGGCCACCGTCGAGCCCGGCGCCAAGCGGTCGTTGCTGCCAATGATTTTCATGTTGCTATTGTCGCTGGGGAAAAAGTCTTGTTATTTCTTGTCGTCCTGGGTCATCTGCTTCTTCATAATGCGCATGGTGTCGTTGCACAGCTTGATGAAGACCTCGCGGTTGTGAAGCAGGGTCGATGCCTTGATTTGCTTGTCGCTGCCCTTGAAGATGAAGCCCGTGTCGCTCGAGTTGATGGCGCGCATCATGGCTTGGGCACCCTTCTCGGTCTTGTCGAGCTGGCTCATGTGCAGGTCGAGGCGGTCGAAGAAGCGGTTCACCCTCACCATGCTCAGGCTCACCAGCGACGGGTCGACGCTGTTCACACTGATGCGTTGCGTGCGCAGCACCGTGCTCAGGTAGATGGAGAAGAGCGAGAGCGCGAGTTTGCTTTGGGCAAAGGCGGCGATGGGCATGAAGTTGCTCACTGCCGGGAACTCATAGGGCAGTGATACCATGTGGCGGGTGAGCGAGGCGGTGAAGATGATGCGGCTGCCCTCGACCATGAGAGGCTTCACGAGTAGAGCCAGCAGTATCGTGCTCAGGAAATTCACCTGCACCAGTTTCTCGTAGCCGTCTTGCGAGATTTCGCTCTTGCGCGAGATGTAGCTGGCGTTGTTCACCAGCACGGCCACGGGGCGGTCGAGAGCCTTCAAGTTGTCGACAAACTCCCTCACGCCGGCAAACGAGCTCAAGTCGAGGTGCATCGAGGTGATGTCTTTGTTGAGGGTCTTGAGTTGCAGCTCACGAGCCACCTCGTCGCTTTTCTCGGTGTTGTAGCAAGCCATCACGATGGGGTGCCCCTGCTCGGCGAGGCGGCGGGTCACGATGCGGCCCATGGCGTCGGTGGCGCCTGTGATGACGTATACACCCTTTTTGTTGTTTTTCTCTTGTGCCATAAGGAAAATAGCTATATTTTGACAGTTGTTTTATTCAGTGTTATTGTATGCTGTAGATGAAGTTGGCCACCGTCTGTCCCACGGCCTTGAGGGTGGCGCGGTCTATGTTGTCCATCGTGTCGTGGGTGGTGTGCCAGCCGTCGAAGAAGCCCGACTGCGAGGGGCGCAGGTCAACGATGTCAATGCAGGGTATGCCCTTGTCGATGAGAGGCTTGTGGTCGTCGGTCACATAGCCTTGCTTCTCGGCGATGAAGTATTTGCCATAGCCCGAGTCGGCGGCTGTGGCCCACACGCTCTCCACGAGCGAGGGAGCGGCGTCGCTCGAGAAGCCCTCCTGGTAGAAGGTGGCACCCTTGGCGCCCACCATGTCGAGCAGGATGCCATACATGGGCTTGTAGCCTGCCATGTGGGGGCTGCTCACCCAGTAGCGGGTGCCCAGTGCCCAGCTCTCTTCGATAGAGTCGGTGCCCCAGTCCTCCACGTCGTCGAGAAAGATGTCGACACCTATGCTGGGGTGCTTCTGCTTCATGCAGCGAGCCAGCTCGAGCAGCACGCCCACGCCGCTGGCGGCATCGTTGGCGCCCATCACGGGCTGCGTGCGCTTAGCAGGGTCGGGGTCGTTGTCGGCCCAGGGGCGGCAGTCCCAGTGCGCCATGAGCAGCACGCGGGTCTCGGCCTTGGGGTTGATGATGCCTATGTAGTTGGTGGCATGCAGCGTGGTTTTGTCGTAGGTGGTCACCACCACAGGCTGGGCAATCACTTGGTCGCAATATTTCTTGAGCTGTGCCTCGAGATAGGCGCCGCACTGGTCGTGGGCAGGCGTGGCGGGCACGCGTGGGCCGAAGTCGCACTGTGCTTTCACAAAGTTGTAGGCGCTGTCGGCGTTGAAGTTCACTACTGCCACAGCCTTGGTGCTGCTTTGCTCATCGGCGGCAGCGTTCTTGCCGTTGCAGCCCACCAGCATAGCTGCCGCAGCAACTATTGAGATAAAATTAAGCATTTTCATTGGTCGATACTATTTGAGTTTACAAAATTACTAAAAAAAGTTTGTATGCCTTGTCATGCAGCCGAAAAACTCACATTCTGCCCGTTTTCACCGCGTTTTTTCTCGGCATAGCCCAGCACGTCACGCTATAAATCACGGCCTCGGTCCTGAAAATGACGCAGTAGCACACAGCAAAACACTGGCCGATGAATAATAATGATATAAAATGATACAGCGGCCTCCTATTTCTTTTCGCTTACTTTGCAAAGGCAAGTTTCAATCGGCAATCTCGAAGACACAGATTTTGGATAAGACTAATACAGCAACACCGCTCGGAATAACGTGTGAAAGAGGGAGTGCACAACAGCACAGCACCCCCTCTTTTTAATACTCTCCAAAAAAATCACTCGCAGCAAAATGCAGACTTTTCAGCTATCAGAAGGCAAAATTCCAAATATTTGAGCTATTTTCGTAGGATTCCTACGAAATCAGTCAGAATATTTTAGAAAAACAAGAGAATTGAGCTTTTTATGCGAGACTTAATAATTTGAGCCAAAAGGGTGGTCAGTGTGATGGCGCATCTTGCAATGCTGATGGCCTTTTGCCCAGGTTCGGCAGAATATAGTATATCATATTTTGCCGTTTGCTGTGATTTTTCTTCTCTGCGGCAGAATATAGTGTGAAATAACGTTGCAATTTTGCCTTTGTACTGGCACGTAAAGGCCCATTACACAAGCGCTCGTTGGGATATCGTGCCAACTGAAATTTGCGATTAGATGCAAAAATGGCCAACTGAAATTTGCGATTAGATGCAAAAATGGTCAATTGAAATTTGCGATTAGATGCAAAAATGGCCAACTGAAATTTGCGATTAGATGCATTTATTTCTTTAATATTTTGATATTCTATATATTATATGTAATTTTGCGGTAAATAAAAATAATATGGAAGGGCATATCTTTAAACGGAAAATTTATGATGCCATGCTTAGATGGAAGCATGACTCGGCTGGATCAACAGCATTGATGATAGAAGGGCCTCGACGGGTCGGAAAATCTACTATTGTCAAGCAGTTTGCCCAACGGGAATATAAGAGCTACATCATGATCGACTTCTCGAAGGCTTCTGAAGAGGAAAAAGGCGTTTTCAACAATCTATCAAACATTGACTTCTTCTTTGCCACGTTGAAACTTATCGAGGGCACGGCCCTGTATGAACGTGAGTCGGTCATCATCTTTGACGAGGTGCAGTTGTTTCCCATTGCGCGTCAAGCCATCAAGCACTTGGTGGCCGACGGCAGATATGATTACATAGAGACAGGTTCGCTCATCAGCATTCACAAAAACGTGGAGAACATAGTGATTCCGAGCGAGGAGGAACCTATCAACATGTTTCCAATGGACTATGAGGAATTCAGGTGGGCTATGGGAGATGTGGCTACTATGCCTCTGCTTAAAGAAATGTTTCAAAAAGGACAGTCGCTGGGCGATGGCGTGAACCGGAAGCTCATGCTTGACTTCAGGCTTTACATGCTTGTCGGGGGCATGCCCCAGGCTGTCAACACCTACCTTCAAACCCATGATTTTTCTCAGGTGGATAAGACCAAACGAGGTATAATACGCCTATACATGCAGGACTTCAATAAACTTGACCCTAACGAAAGGGCTTCTACACTTTTCAACGCCATTCCTGCCCAGCTATACAATAATTCAAGCCGCTATCAACCCACGCAGGTGTTGGAAAACACCAGCAATGGCCGCCTGGCTCCAATATTGCACATGATGGAAGAAAGCAAAACCGTCAACATCGCGTGGCATGCCGACGACCCACACGTCGGGATGGGGCTGACAACCAACAGAGGTGCCTACAAGATGTATGTCTGCGACACAGGGCTGTTTGTTACTTTGGCCTTTTGGGAGAAAGACTTTACCGAGAATATCATCTACAAGAAGCTGTTGAGTGACAAGCTTGACGCCAACCTTGGTTATGTGTATGAAAACGTTGTGGCTCAGATGCTTGCCGCATCTGGTAATAAACTGTACTACTACACATGGCCGGCTCCGAACAATCATTTTTATGAGATTGATTTCTTGTTGTCAAGGGGTTCAAAGCTTTGTCCTGTTGAGGTTAAGTCAAGCGGCTACAATACCCATGCCTCGCTGGATGAATTTTGCAAGAAATATTCCAAGAGAATAAAAGACCGATACCTTGTCTACACTAAGGATTTGCGAAAAGACAAAGAGACCCTGATGGTACCTATGTACATGGTCCCATTTTTGTAATCAATGCGAAATTAGCTAGCGAATTGAGGCCAAGGAGCAAATGGTGCCCACTTGAGTAATGGGGAATTTTCTACGGAGAATTTCGAAATTCTCCGTAGAATAATCCACTCTGGGGGGCGATTTCTATCAATGTGGGTGTAGTGGTGCATCTGTGCCTGTGCCTGGATTTAGGGCGATATTGGCTTTCTTGCTTTTTTGTGCGGTTTTGGTGTAGTTTTTTACCACTTTGTTGCGTCAAAAGGGGTAAAAAGGGATATCTTTGCACTAGAGAAATGCAACCGATGCCTTTCGACTTATTCATTTAAAAATAGAAATTACTTTATGGATTTCATTGAAGTACAAGATGTGGTGAAGCGCTACGACGGCCACGTGGCGCTCGACCACGTGAGTGTGAATGTGCCGCAAGGCTGCATCTATGGCTTGCTCGGGCCCAACGGAGCCGGCAAGACGTCGCTCATACGCATCATCAACATGATCACGCGCCCCGACAGCGGCCAGGTGCTGCTCGGCGGCAAGCCCATCGCGCCTGCCGATGTGGCTCGCATAGGCTACCTGCCCGAGGAGCGTGGGCTCTACAAGAAGATGAAGGTGGGCGACGAGATCGTATACTTGGCGCGGCTCAAGGGCCTCGACAAGGCCACGGCCACCGGGCGCATGAATGCCTGGCTTGAGCGCCTGGGCCTCTCGGAGTGGCGCAGCAAGAAGGTGGAAGCCTTGTCGAAGGGCATGCAGCAAAAAGTGCAGTTCATCGCCACGGTGATACACGAGCCGCAGTTGCTCATCTTCGACGAACCCTTCTCGGGCTTCGACCCGGTCAACACCGAGCAAATCAAGCACGAGATACTGCGCTTGCAGCAGGAGGGCGCAACCATACTCTTCTCGACCCACAACATGGAGAGCGTGGAGGAGATATGCCAGCGCATCACCCTCATCAACCGCTCGCGCGTGGTGCTCGAGGGCGACGTGGCTGCCATCAAGCAGCAGCACAAGAAGAACATATTTGAAATCAACCTGGCCGACCAGGCTCCGCTGCCCCTCAACCGCGACCTCTACGACATCGTGAACCTGCAACTGGGCACCACCCAGCTGCGGCTGAAGCCCGGCGTCACCATCCACGACACGGTGGCCTGGCTCAACGACCACTGCCAGCTGGCCGGCTTCCACGAGCTGTTGCCCAGCATGAACGAGATATTTATTGAAACTGTAAAAAACATGAACTCATGAGCAAGTTATTACTCATCATACAGCGCGAATACCTGAGCCTGGTGGCTCGCAAGTCGTTTATCATCACCACGCTGCTCATGCCCGTGCTCATGGTCGTGTGCATGCTTGTGCCCTTCTGGATAAGCGACGTCAACGACAACAGCGGCGCCCGCACCACGGTGACCGTGATCGACGAGACCGGCCATCTCACCGATGTGATCAAGGCCAACAGCCAATATGAGGTGATACCCCTGCGGGGAACCCCGGGCAAGACCGACCCCCGCAAGTTCTTCAAGGAGGGCCCCAGCAACGTCGACGCCCTCGTTGTGATACCCGCCGATGTGCTCAACCACCCGCAGGTCAACGTCTACAGCGAGAAGGCCGTGAGCGCCAGCCTGACCAGCTATGTGACCAAGTGCCTCAACGACACCCTCAGCCATGTGAAACTCTTGCAGCACGGCATCCCCAATCTCGACAAGATTGTGGCCGAGTCGCAGGTCGACGTCAACGTCAACAATGTGAAGCTCGCTGCCGACGGCTCGCAGAGCAGTTCGTCGACCGACGTTGCCATGCTTTTGGGCATGATACTGGCCCTTGTGACCTATATGTTTGTCATCATGTATGGCGCCATGATTATGAATAGCGTGGTCGAGGAGAAGACCAACCGCATCGTCGAGGTCATCGTGAGCAGCTGCAAGCCATTCCAGTTGATGCTCGGCAAAATCGTGGGTGTGGGCCTGGTGGGCCTCACGCAGTTTGCCATCTGGTTTGTCATTCTCTCGGTGATTATGGGCTTCATGCCCCACATGATAAGCGGCCCCGACGCTGCCGCAATGGCTGCCGCCTCACGTGGCGCCGACGTCGCGTCGCTGCCCGCCATGGCGCAGGTGATGACCACCCTCCACAGCCTGCCCTTGGGCTTGATCATCGGTTGCTTCGTCATCTACTTCATAGGCGGCTACCTGCTCTATGCCTCGCTATTTGCCGGCTTCGGGTCGGCAGTCGACCAGGCCAGCGACACCTCGCAATTCTCGGTGCCCATCATTGTGATTATGATCATTGCCCTCTACGTGAGCCTGGGGTGCATGGAAAATCCCAACGGGTCGATGGCCATGTGGTGCTCGCTCATCCCGTTCACTTCTCCCATCGTGATGATGGTGCGCCTGCCCTTCGACGTGCCCCTGTGGCAGCTGGCCCTGAGCATCGTGTTGCTCTTTGCCACCGCCGCGGCCATGGTGTGGCTCAGCGGCCGCATCTACCGCACGGGCATCCTGCTCTATGGCAAGAAGCACAGCTTCAAGGAAATACTCAAGTGGGTTAAATAGTCGCGACCAGTGTAAATTCAGAATGTGTCTTTCATCCCCACCAGCTAGGGTAGGACGCAGCCAAGAGGGTGAACTGCAGGCTCATGGAGCGGGCTTGTGGCGGGCTGGTGCCATGCCGCTGGTGGACTTGCGCTGGCAAATGGCCCATTGGTCGGGTAAAGGGGGCGGCTCGTCGATTTTGACCACCTGTTTTCACCTCGTTGCGCAAAAAAGCAGTAACTTTGCCCACTGAAAAAACTTAAAAGGAAATAATCACAATGAAAAAGTTAACTATCGCAATGGCAGCCAGCTTGTGCTTGGTCATGAGCGGCTGCGGATCTCTGGGCACTATGGGCACTACCGGCACAACCGGAACTGCGGGCACATCGGCAGGCAGCGTGCTGGGCAGCGTGCTGGGCGCTCTGGGTAGCGCCGGCACCGTCAACAGCCTCGCCAATCTCGTGATTGGCAGCGTGAAACTCAGCGAGAGCGACCTCTATGGCACTTGGAAATACCAGGAGCCGGCTTGCGCCTTCACCAGCGAGAACCTGCTGGCCAAGGCTGGCGGCGCTGTGGCAGCCGCTCAAGTCAACGAGAAGCTGCTGCCGGCCTACAACCAAGTGGGCATCAAGAGCAGCAACACCTATTTCACCTTCAACAAGGACCACAGCTTTGAGGCCAAGCTGAACGGCATTCCGCTGAGCGGCACTTGGACCTACGACCAATCGACCAGCGCAGTGAAAATGAAGACCATGCTCATGAGCATGACCGGCTATGTGACCCGCACCACGAGCGGACTGAGCTACACCTTCGAGTCGAAGAAGCTGCTCACCGTGCTCCAGACGCTTTCGAGCCTGAGCGGCAACTCAACGGTGAAGGCCGTGGGCGACCTGAGCAAGAACTACGAGGGCGTGCGCGTGGGCTTCGACATGAAGAAGTAACGCGTAGCGCGCGCAATATTGCCACAAAACAAGGCACAAGAGCCACTCCAGCGCTCTTGTGCCTTCGTTTTTTTATGTGCACCCTCACTCCAGCACGCAACTGAAAGAAAAATCACCGAGGATAAGCGGTGACGCCTGCTTCTGAATTTCAATAAAATCT
>OMUK01000120.1 GCA_900314215.1 uncultured Prevotellaceae bacterium | reverse complement strand
TTGCCCCCGAGGAGATGGCACTCGAAGACGTGTCGCAAGACCTGGTGCACCACTATATTCTCGTGAAGAACGCCACCCTCGTTGCCGACACGGCCAAGGCCAACACTTTCACAATCAACGACGGCACCGTCGAGATGAAACTCTTCAACAAGTACAGCAAGACGGTGACCATGCCTACCGAGCTGAGCGGCACCTTCAACGTGAAGGGCTTCATCACGCTCTACACCAGCAATGGTTCGACCGTGATCGAGTTTGTGCCTGTTGAGGTGAAGAGCACCGCTGCCACCCTCACTGGCGACGTGAACGGCGACGGCGTGGTGAACGTGACCGACGTGACCTCGCTCGTGAACGTGATCCTGGGCCAGGCCAACTTCTCCACCTCGGTGTGCGACCTCAATAGCGACGGCGTGGTGAACGTGACCGATACCTCGGTACTCATCAACATGATTCTCGAGAGCGGGAAGTAAAACGGCGCGACATCGCCACTATTTCCCCCCAACCATAAGCAAGGCGGCCACCGCAACGGTGACCGCCTTGTGTTTTTTTGCTATGCTATGCCTGTCAATAAAATTTAAATTTAAGTTGATTGCAAGATTGAGAATCATAGTGGCCCACCAGGACCGCGCCCTGCATGTGAATGATGCGGGCGGCAATGTGTTTTATGTAACCTTGCGCTATGGGATATCCTCATATTCCACGTCGGTGATTTGCTCCTCTACGACGATGGGCTCGGCGGGCGTGGCGGCTGGCTTGCGGCCGTCGGTCACCTCCTCAAAGTCGACATACTCGCCATCGGTGGCGGTATACACCTTGCGCTTGCCCGTCGCGGGGTCGTAGTAGGTGTCGCGGTTTCCCGGGCGCGTGGTAGAATTATTGTATTGGTGCTGGCGACGTTGTTGCTGCGCATTGTAGGTCTTATTGATGTGGCGCCGCATGCTGTGCACCCCGGCGACGAGTCTTATCAGGGGCCACAGCAAGAAAACCAGCAGAAGGATAAACAGAAGCGTCCACATAGTGCTATATATCAACTTTTAGCCATTAATACGAAATAGACTGACAAATATCGTGCCAACCTTGTAGTGCACGCGTGCGGCATGCACAATCAATCTTGCTTGGTGCAGGCCGAGAGGATGATGTAGACCAGTATCGTACAGGCCAGGCCGCTCACGCCCCAGGCGATGACCGAGGCCAGGAAGACCGCAATGATGGCGTATTGCTTCCAGGCGGCTTTCAGGCTCAGGTTGTGGAGCTTGAGCGAGAACATGCGCAGGTTGCACACCATGAGCAGCGAGAGCACCACGATGAGCGCAACCACAATCCACAGGGGCATCACATCGGGCTGCGAGGCAAAGAAATTGGTGAAGCCTATCCAGAAGATGGCGTTGGCAGGAATAGCCAGACCGGTGAACACGGTGCCCTGGCGGGTATCGGTGTTGAAGCGCGCCAGGCGCAGGATGCCGAAGACGGGGATGAGCAGCGTGAGATAGGCTGCCCAAGCCTGCAGGGGATAGGCCTGCAGCATCATGTTGTAGAGGATGAGGGCTGGGGCCAGGCCGAAACTCACCGAGTCGCTCAGCGAGTCGAGCTCCTTGCCCAGCGGCGACGACGCATGCAGCAGGCGCGCGGTGAAGCCGTCGAAAAAGTCAAACACGGCAGCGGCGGCAATCCATATGAAAGCCACCTGGTAGCCTTGCAGGCCCCACCACCACGTGTCGAAGCAGTGGAACGACGCAATCACTGCCAGCGCGCCCGAGAGCAGGTTGCAGCACGTCACAGCATTGGCAGTGTTGTTTTTTATCGATGTGAGAAGTGCATTCACGATTGATTTTCAGTTTTAGTGTTGTTGCGGGGCTTGAGGCGGGCCACCTGGGTGACACCGCCCACCGTCTTGTCGCCCAGTTTCACCATGATTTCGCAGTCGAGAGGGAGAAACAGATCGACACGCGAGCCAAACTTGATGAAGCCCATGTGCTGCTCCACGCTCACCTCATCGCCAGGTTGCACATAGGTGACGATGCGGCGGGCCACGGCGCCAGCGATTTGGCGCACAAGTATCTCATCGCCGGTGCGGGCTTGTATCACCACTGCCGAGCGCTCATTCTCGGTGCTCGACTTGGGCAGATAGGCGGCCAGGAAGCGGCCATTGTGATGCTTCACATATTTCACTGTGCCCTCGACCGGCACCCAGTTGGCATGCACGTTGAAGACGCTCATGAAGACCGAGAGCTGTATGCAGTTGCGGTGCAAGTACTCGTCCTCATAGGTTTCCTCGAGAGCCACCACGGTGCCATCAACGCTCGATACCACGGCGGTGGCCGTGTCGCCCTTGAAGTTGCGACGCGGCGAACGGAAGAAGTTCACCACCAGCAGAAACAGGACGGCCGAAATCACGATGAAGATGATGGGTATCACCTTCCACTCGATGAAAACATAGGCCGGGATATTGATAACGAGCAAGATGAACAGCAACACGAAGATGATGTTCTGGCCCTCTCTATGTATTTTATACCTCATTGCCTTGGTTTAGTCCCTTTACAATCTACAAAGGTAGAAATAATTTACTTATTTTTTTACAAAATGGGGGTAAATTTTGTTGCGGTCGACGCCGCGCATCACCTTGTCGTAGTCGCAGTGGTCGTAGGTGAGGCGCTTGCGTGGCTTGAACTGCGGCGAGATGAGGTCGCGGTCGGGCACGTAGTAGCCGGTCTTGATCATGCCCAGGTCGAGCATCACCTGGCCCACGTTGTCGGTCATGAAGGGGCGATGCAGGGCTTGCTTGATGCGAGCCACCACCTGGGAGTGCAACTGCTTGTAGCGGTCGCTGCACCATATCATGAAGGGCACCTCGTTCTGATACATGAGCGTGCCGGGCTTGGGGTCGGTCTCGGTGTGGCGGCCCTTGGTGTTGCGGAAGTCGTACACTTCCTCGCCGTGGTCGGCAAAGTAGAGCACCACCGTGTTCTTGTTGCGATACAGGTTGAATATCTTCTCCATCACGGCGTCGTTGTAGAGCGTGGCGTTGTCGTAGTAGGCAATCTTCTGCTTCTTGTCGGCATTGAGCCACTTCTCGTTGCGGCGTATCGAGTCGGGCGTGAAGTGACCGTCGTAGTAGCTCTTGGCCGGATAGCGGAAGTGGGGATTCACGTGCTGGCCGTAGAGGTGAAACACAATGAGGTTGTGCTTGCCCTTGAGCTTCACGCGCTTGCCGAAGTCGTCGACCAGCTGGCCGTCGTAGTCAAAACCGCCCTTGTCGCAGGCAGTGTAGGAAAGCCGCATGATGTCGGGGTTGTAGACAAACTGGTTGACGGTGACGGTGAAGAGCTTGTGGGGCTGCTGGGTGCGCTGGATGTCCCACATATACACGTTGTAGCCGGCGCGCTTGAAGATGGTGGTGAAGGCTGGGTGCTCAAACCACGACTCGCCGTCGCCCACGCTGTTGAGGCTGAAGGTGTTTTTCTCCACCACCGAGGTGATGTTTTCCTGCGCAATCACGTCGGTGAAGGCAAAGAGGTTGCCGCGGTCGCGCTCCTTGATCAAGTTGGGCGTGGTGTTGAGTTCGTAGCCATAGAGGCTGGCGTGGTGCTTGATGTAGCTCTCGCCCAGCACATAGATCACGGTGAGCGAGTCGCTTTCTTGCACCGTGGGGTGGGTATGATACACCTTCTTGGCCTGCTCCACAGCCATGTCGACGTCGTTGCCGAAGGCGCGCAGCGAGGCGATGGCATGGGCGCTCTGGGTGCCGATGTCGAGCGAGGTGGTGGCGTAGCCATTGCGCCAGCGATACACGCGGGTCGAGTTGTTGGCCATGATGAGCGTGCCATAGGTGAAGATGAAGAAGCCCAGGCCCACGGTGGCGATGATGCCCACGATAAAGTCGGGCCAGAAGCTCATGAAGGTGCGATGCAGGGCGCGGCGCAGCTTCCCCTCCAGGCAGAACAAGATGATAATCACGATAGCCAGGCACACGTCGATCACGTAGCTCAGCTTGCTATCGGGGCTCAGCATGTAGGTGTTGACAAACTCGCTGCTCTCCTTGCCGGTGGTCTCGACCAGCACGGTGAGCGTCTGCTGCGAGATGCACATCTCGAAGTTGAACGAGAGAAACAGCGTGATGCCCAGCAACAGCCAGGCAATGAATACCAGCAGGTATTTCACAATGCGGCTGTGGCACTTCCACACAATCCAGGTGAGCACCCACACCAGGCCTATCTCGATGGTGAGGCTCTTGAGCCCCATACCCCACTGGTACCAGCGGTCGCTGCTAGGCAGGGTGAGCCAGTCGATGGGCTGCTGGGCGAGCAGCAGGTAGGTGATAATGAAAAACAGCCACTCGGCCCTGAGCGGGGCCGCAATGTATTTTAAAAAGCGTAAAATCTTCTCCATGATGCCCATGTGATAAAAGCAAGTGCAAAAGTAGCAATTTTTTAGCAATTATCGACTCCCGCAGCAGTTATCTTCGGTTTTTACCTTGCATCGAGCAGTGCCGGTGCAGGCAGTGCCTCGTGCTCACTGCCCGGCCATCTTGAGGCAGCCAGCACCGGCAGGCCTCAACCCCCGTAATAATTAATATAGTTGAAGAAATGACCACTTTGCATAAATTTTTTAATTAGTTCTTTGGTTTTATTAATAATTTATCATATTTTTAGAGCCATAAGTTTTAAAAAAAACTATTTGCTATTCACCCAAAAATTGTTTTGTATATGAGAAAACTTATTACATGTATTATTGTAGCAATCGTGGCGGCATTGGGGATCAATGCCCAGACGATTGCGCCCGTCACACCTGGCGGCGCCACCAGCGCGCCACAGTGCAAGACGATTAAGCCTGGGCTCAACACAGCCTACAGCTTGCAAGCAGTCGAGGCCAGCAGTGTAGCGACCCCATCGCGCAAGGCTCCCGCCCGCAAGGTGGCTGCTGCCTTCCCGTCGGGGTGGAACCGCTGCGTTGCCACCTACAAGAGCGCAGCCGCCAAGACCTGGGGCGACGGCGGCAGCTCGGTGAACGTGGAGCAGGACGGCGACAGCATCACTATCGTGAACTTCTGCGTCCAAAACAGCGTGTTGAAGCTCCAGCCCACGGGCACCGCGGGCGAGTATCTCATCCCCATTTGGCAGGTGGTGGGCAACTCGGCCACCTATGGCGACGTGGTGATGGCCCCCTTCCACATCGTGGCCGTGACCGACAGCACCGGCAAGACTAAAAATTATCTGCAAGTCGACTCCACCGCTGCAGGCGTGAAAGTGACAGCCACGTCGGCCACATCGCTGCAGTTCGACGGCATGTGGGGCATGGTGGTGAAAAGCGGCGACAATGCCGGGGCTGGCTTCTATGTGGGCCAAGACGGCAACATCGTGCCCAGCAATGCCACGATGACGTGGAAGGTGCTGGGCGACAACAGCACCTATGGCTGCTACCTCGTGGCCAAGCAGGATGGCGACTCGATCTCGATCACCAACTTTGCCGGCGGCGGCCTCACCATCAAGACGCCCATGACCAGCCGCAAGAAGTTCAACATAGGCGGCTATGTCGCTTCCTATCAAAAGGCCTACAACAATATATTGGGATTCAAGATTTATGGCGAGGACCGCTACAAGATCATCGATTCGGTCAAGGCACAGACCTTCATCCACAACACTACGCTCGAGGCCGAGGCCGATGGCGACAAGGCCGTGACCTGGGGCCCCTGGACCACCTTGGCAACCTACATGGGTGTCATCCACGTTAACACAGGCTTCTACACCCAGGGGCGCATCGACTTTGACAACGCCCTCACTTGGCCCGAGCCCAAGACGCCCACTGGCCTCAAGGGCGACGGCACAGAGCAAAATCCCTACCTGATTGAGACCGTGGCCGACTGGAAGACGGTGGCTGCAGCCAGCCACGACGGTGTGCAATTCTACAATCAATATGTGAAACTCACCGCCGACCTCGACTTCACCGCCGACTCGGTGCCTGCCATAGGCAGCGTGGCCACGCCATTCTACGGCACCCTCGACGGCGGCGGCCACACCGTGACGGTGAAACTCACCACCAGCGAGACGCGCCAGGGCCTGATAGGCGTGCTGCACGGCGGCACAGTGAAGAACCTGAACGCCGCTGGCGAGTTCAACTTCAACGGCACCCACAGCGGCTCCATCGTGGGCCTGGCAACCTCTCACTTCACCATCGACAATTGCACCAACAGCGCAACTAACTATTAAGTCACTATATATATAATAAGGTGTAGCTCACTTCACCATCGACAATTGCACCAACAGCGCAACCGTCAACATGGGCACCAGCTCGCAGGCAGTGGGCGGCATCGTGGGCTATGCCAACCTGCAAGGCACAATAAGCAACTGCCACAACACGGGCGCCATCAATGTGAACTCTACCAAGTCGTCGACTGCAGTGGGTGGCGTGTGCGGCTATGGCAACGACGCCAACTACTACAATTGCTCCAACACGGGCAAAATCACAGTTGCCAATCCCAACAAGGCCGAGTTTGTGAGCGGCATCAGCGGCTACACCAGCTTCAGCAACTATGAGAACTGCTACAACACCAGCGATATCACCGCCAGCAAGGGTGTGGCCGGCATAAGCGGCTACATGGACAATGGCATGTGCAATGCCAAGAACTGCTACAACACCGGCAACATCACCTCGACAGCGAGCAGCGGCACCTATCCCACCGCAGGCCTCTTTGGCTACATGACCTATGGCGGCACCTATGAGAACTGCTACAACACCGGCAATGTCACTGCCAGCGGCGAAAGCCAATACACAGGCGGCATCTTCGGCAACTACCGAGGCATCAGCGTCAATGGCTACATCAATGTGAAGAATTGCTACAACACCGGCAACGTCACGGCCAACGGCGGCAACTATGTGGGCGGTATCGCAGGATTTGGCTACGGCATCAACATGGATTCTTGCTACAACACCGGCACCATCACCAGCAATGGCTCGACCTACAGCAAGGGCAGCTCGGTGGGCGGCCTCATTGGCCAGGTGCAATCGTTCAACGAAGACTCAACCTACTACAAAAACGCAATCAAGGACTGCTACAACCTGGGCGAGGTGAAGTCAAACAGCTGCTGGGCAGGTGGCTTGATAGGCAACTATGCAACCTACAACACCGTTGAGCACTGCTGGAACGCCGGCAATGTGACCGCCGTGAGCCGCTCGGCCGGCGTGGTGGGCTACAGCTGGTATGGCTCGCGCATGAAGGAGTGCTTCAATGTGGGCGCCGTGACCTTGACGGGCACCGATCCAGGCAACGGCAAGGCCAACAGCGACTGCGCAGCAGGCATCGTGGGCTACAGCTGCACCGACGTCGCCGACAGCTACAATGCCGGCGCCATCACAGGCCGTTCGCGCATCGCAGGCATCTTTGCCGTGCCAGTACACGGCACGGGCAGCAAGTATCAGGACCACATCTACTACACGCCGTCGGTGCGCAACAGCTACAACTGCGGCTATATCACTGCCGATGCCGACTCGTGCGGCAACATCCTGGGCGTGCACACCAGCAACAACGGCGGCTCGTGGCGTCCTGCTGGCGCGATGATGAACGACTCCACGCCTTACCAGTACAACGACACGCTCCAGAATGTGATGTACCTCAAGGGCACTTGCCCAGGCGCCATCACCGGCGAGGCCACCAATCCCGAGGTGGGCAAAACTGCTCTCGAGCTCAGCCAGACCATCCCGAGCGGCAAGTTCACCAGCCCCGGCCTGTATTGCTTCCCCATCATCAAGGGATATGAGGACAATGCCTATGCCAAGCTCTATGCCGCCGCAGTCGTGCCCGATCCCGACGAACAGAGCGACACCATCACCACCGACTTCCATGTGGGCGTGCCCGATGGTGCCCAGTGGAAGAGCAGCTACGCCGGTCTCACCTTCAATGGCAACGACGCCACCTTCGGCCCCGACGCCTATGTGGGCACCATCACGCTCACCGTCGCCGTGGGCGGCGTGTCGCGCGACATCGTGATCAAGGTCAACAAGCAGCAAAGCACCGGCGTCGACAACGTCGAGGCCGCCAAGACGGTGAAGAGCGTGCGCTACTACAACCTGAGCGGCATGCAGCTTGCCGAGCCCGCCGGCCCATGCATCAAGGTGCTTGAGTACACCGACGGCTCTCACCAGGCCGTGAAGGTGATGAAGTAAACCCGAAACCACAGGATTCAGCCCTCCCCACACAGCAGGGGGTGCAGCCACAACCGGCCCGCCCCCTGCTGCTTTTTCTGTGCCTGTGTGTTGAGAAAGCTCCACGGGGCTCCTGAGTTTCACAGGTTGTCGCCCTTGCGACCGCCAGCACGCCCCAATGTGGCAACCAAAATGGCGAAATTTACTGATTCGTTGGGGTGGATTGGAAAAAAATTGCTAATTTTCCATCTTTGTCACTTTTGATGGTTATAGTTCTGGCTATCAGGGCTGTAACCATCAAAAGTTTGTAGTGGATGAATGCCTGTGGAAAAGTTTAACTATTTTT
>OMUK01000126.1 GCA_900314215.1 uncultured Prevotellaceae bacterium | reverse complement strand
ACCTGCTCCCATACTACTACAAAAAATCTCGCGAGTAATCCCGCGAGATTTTTTTTGCACATCAGCAAGACGGCTCATTTCGGATGGTTACACTAAATCACTCAATGCGCGGTGGCGGCTGTCAACACCGCAGGCTCCTGGGATGGAATGTGGGTGCTCAGGATGCGCCAGGGCTTGGGGTAGAGGTTATTGGCGCGGTTGCCCAGGTTGTTGACAAAGCCTATTGGCACTTGGCCGTGGGTGAGCAGCACGTAGCCCCGCGGGGCGTCGATGGCGATGGCCTCGCCACGCATGTAGGCCATGGCGGTGGGGTAGTCGACCTCGCAACGGGCGAAGGCCTGGGCGTTGAGCTGGGTCGAGAGTGCCAAGGCGTGGCTGGGTATGCAGTTTTTGCCCTTGATTGTGCCCATGGCGATGCCTGCTTGCAAGATGTGCAAGGTGCTGTGCAACAGCGATATATCGCCCGTGAGATCACGAGGGGTGGCTACGACGGTGCCGTCGGTTGCGCTCAAGCTATAGTCGCTCTCATCGGCCAGCCAGCCAGCTATGCCGCGGGGCAATGGGGCGTTGCCTTTGGGCTTGTTGCCCTTGATTTTGGGCGTCTTTGCGTTGCCCTCGGGCTTCTTGAGCACGGCCATGAAGAGGCCCTCGCCGCGGGTGCGGTGCGGCATGAAGCGGTAGCAGTGGGCGCTGGTGTCGATGCCTGGGGCTATGTTCCACTCGCGCTCGGTGGGCACCTCGACCGTGGTGGCGCCGCAGGTGTCGATGATGTGTTGCACCATGGCTTCGTCCTCCAGGCGGTTGTAGGTGCAGGTGCTGTAGATGAGCAGTCCGCTGGGCCGCAGGGCATGCCAGGCATCGGCCACGATGCTGCGTTGCGTGGCGGCACATTGCTGCACCAGGGCCGGGCTCCATTGCGCCACAGCCTCGGCATCCTTGCGCATCATGCCCTCGCCGCTGCATGGGGCATCGATGGCTATCACGTCGAAGTAGTGGGTGAGTTTCTTGAATGCGCTGGGGGCGCTGTTGGTCACGATGCAGCGTGGGTTGCCCCATTTTGTCACGTTCTCTTGCAGCACGCGTGCCCGCCCTGGCACAATCTCGTTGGCCACCACCATCGAGCCTTGCGGCAATGCCGACAGGGCAGTGGTGGTCTTGCCGCCGGGAGCGGCACACAGGTCGAGATAGCGCACCGGATTGTGCACAAGCGACTTGAGCACGTGATAGAGAAACATCGACGAGGCGTCTTGCACATAGTAGCGGCCCGATTGGAACGCCACGTCGAAGGTGAAGGGCTGCCGCTCGGCCAGATAGGTGCCAAGGGGGCACCAGGGCACCGGGTGGGGCAGGGCCTCGGGCACGGCGACCTTGGCGTCGTTGAGGCGTATCGACACTTGCGGCTGGGTGGTGGTGATGGCCTCGATGAGCGCTTGCCACTCGCCGGGTAGCATTGCCTGCATCTGCGCTATGAATTCCTGTGAAATCTCCATGCTTGCATTCAATTTTTCTTGTAAAGCCGTTGCGGCCCGACCGGGCCATCGATGCGACTGTTTCAATAAAAATCAGCCGCCTGATGTGTGTCGACCAGGCGGCTGAGTCGCTGTTCAATAGATAGATTTATGCTGCGTATCTAAAGAAATTGGTAATCGTCTCGTTTTCGGTGTGTGCGTCGTCGTGGTGTGGCGCTGCACGATCAAGTGTCGAGGGTGGCGTAGGTGGCGTTCTCCTCGATAAACTTGCGGCGCGGTGCCACATCCTCGCCCATGAGCATCGAGAAGGTGTGGTCGGCCGTTGCGGCGTCTTCCACCTGCACGCGCTTGAGCATGCGGTTCTCGGGGTCCATGGTGGTGTCCCACAATTGCTCGGGGTTCATCTCACCAAGTCCCTTGAATCGTTGCACCTTCACGTTGCGCTCCTCGCCTTGGCCATACTTGTCGATAAAGGCGCGCACCTGCTGGTCGGTCCAGCAATACTCCTGGTTGTTGCCCTTCAGGCAGCGGTACAGGGGCGGCGTGGCGATATAGAGGCACCCGTGGGTGATGATGTCGGGGATGCAGCGGTAGAAGAATGTCATGAGCAGTGTGGCAATGTGCGCACCGTCGACATCGGCATCGGTCATGATGATCACGCGGTGGTAGCGCAGCTTGTCAAACTCAAAGTTCTTGGGGTCGGTGATGCCGAGGGCGCGGAAGATGTTGACCACCGACTCGCTCTCGTAGATCTTGTGCTCCATCACCTTCTCCACATTCAGAATTTTGCCTCGCAGTGGCAATATGGCCTGGAAGTTGCGGTCGCGGCCCTGCTTGGCGCTGCCGCCTGCCGAGTCGCCCTCGACCAGAAACAGCTCGCTCTGGGCCGGGTCCTTGCACGAGCAGTCGGCCAGCTTGCCGGGCAGTCCTGAGCCCGAGAGCGGCGACTTGCGCTGTATGCGCGCCCTTGCCGTCTGGGCGGCGTGCCGTGCCGTGGCGGCCAGTATCACCTTCTCGACGATGGCCTTGGCCTCGTTGGGGTGCTCCTCGAGGTAGTTGCCCAGGGCCTCGCGCACGCTCGAGTCGACGGCGCCCATCACCTCGGTGTTGCCCAGCTTGGTCTTGGTTTGGCCTTCAAACTGCGGCTCCAGCACCTTGACCGATATCACGGCGGTGAGCCCCTCGAGAAAGTCGTCTTTGTTGAGCTCCACCTTCACCTTGTCGAGCATCTTGTTGTCCTCGGCATATTTCTTGAGCGTGGCGCCCAGGCCGCGGCGGAAGCCCGTGAGGTGCGTGCCGCCCTCCACGGTGTTGATGTTGTTGACAAACGAGTAGATGTTTTCCTTGAACGAGTCGTTGTAGGTCATGGCCACCTCAATAGGAATGTTGTTCTTATTGCTGTGGATGTGTATCACGTCGCCTATGAGCGAGGTCTTGCCCTCGTCGAGATAGCGCACAAAGTCGTTGAGGCCCGTCTCGCTGTAGTACACCTCGCTGTGTGGCTTGCCGTCGTCGTCGAGCTGGCGCATGTCGGTGAGCGAGAGCCGCACCCCGGCGTTCAGGTAGGCCAGGTCGCGCAGGCGGTTCGACAGGATGTCAAATTGGTACTCGGTGGTCTGGAATATCGTGCCGTCGGGGTGGAACTTGATGGTGGTGCCATGGTCGCTCTCCTCGCAGTCGCCTATCACCGTCACCGGGCAGGTGGGCTTGCCATAGGCATACTCTTGCATGTAGACGTGGCCGCCGCGGCGCACCTCGGCACGCAAGTAGTCGCTCAGGGCGTTGACGCAGCTCACGCCCACGCCGTGCAAGCCGCCCGACACCTTGTAGGAGCCTTTGTCAAACTTGCCGCCGGCGTGCAGCACCGTCATCACCACCTCGAGGGCCGACTTGTGCAGCTTCTCGTGCTCGTCGACGGGAATGCCACGGCCGTTGTCCTTCACCTTGATGGAGTTGTCTTCAAGTATGGTCACCTCAATGTTGTTGCAGAAGCCAGCCAGTGCCTCGTCGATTGAGTTGTCAACAACCTCCGATACCAGGTGGTGCAATCCTTTCACGTGTGTGTCGCCTATGTACATCGACGGGCGCTTGCGCACGGCCTCAAGGCCTTCGAGCACCTGTATGTTATGCGCCGAGTACTTCTTCTCTACTTCTTCTTCTCTTAAATCTTCAGACATAAATTTTCTTTTATCTTCAGTTCCCTATAGAGCCCGCAGAATTGTGTAATTTCTGCCTCATTTGGCCTTTTGCAGGCCCCAAACAGGCCCTTCGCGAGGGCTTGCCCTATAAAACGTACAAATTTACAAAAAATCCCCCAAACGCTAAAATTTCCCGCCTTTAAAATTGCTAAATTCCGCTCTTTGCATTTCCCAATGATCCAAGTTGCCGCGATGCAGGGGTTCGGCTACGCTCCACCGCCTGCCACCCCGCCGCCGCCATGCCGTTGCGCGTCAATCAATTCTTGCGAACTAGTAGGGGCCGGTCTTGTGCCGGCCCCCACACTAGTCGGTATTATTTGTCCACTTAGCGATTGTTGATGGTGAAGCGCTTGTTGATGAGCTCGCCGTCTTGGGTGATGCCTTCGAGCGTCACGGTGTAGGCGTTGGCGGTGTTGTCGCTGGTGTAGAAGCTGAAGCTTGAGTGGCCTGCGCGGTCGGTTGTGAGGCACGGGGCCCAGTAGAGGGTCTGCCTCAGGTCTACGCCCTCGCCGCTGGCGGCCTGGGCGGGCGTGTAGGCCGGCGAGTAGAACTCGGCTGGCAGCTGGTAGCCTTCGATGGTGAACTGGTGGAGCCTCAGGTCGTCTTGCAGGTTCTTCATCTTCTCGGTGCCGTCTTTTGTCTTGATCATGATTATGCCGCCCGACGTGCCCCGGCGCCCAAACACCGCTGCCATGCCCGGCGGGATGTAGTACACCTTCTTGATCGTGCTCATGGGATACAAGTTTTCAATCTCTTGCACCACATTCTCGTTTTGGGCATTCATTCGAGAGTATTCTGCCATTGTCATCGACATGCCCTGTGTCATGACTTGATAATCACGCTTTTGAGCCACGGTGTAGACCGGGTCGTAGTTCTCGTCGAACATGGCCATCAGGGTCTCAAAGTAGGTGCCGTCGATAAAGAAACCTGCCGCGCCGCCGCGCATCGAGTAGGCCTGCCCGTTTCTCACGGTGATGCCGGGCAGGCGCCGCAGCAAGTCCTCGAGCGAGGATATTCCCTTGCGCTCTATCTCCTCGTAGTCGATTGATTTTGACGACCAGGTCTCGAAGATGTCCTCGGGCGCCTGGGGCTTGTTGGCCGTCACCACCACTTCCTTGAGCACGATGCTCGACATGCCTCCCGTTGCCACGATGCGCTTCGACTGCATGTCGCGGTAGGCCATGTCGTCATCGGCCGCTTGCACGGGTTGCGTGTCGGTGCCGGGCAGCGAGGCCACGGTGGACGGCTGCGGCTGCTCGAGGCTCACGATGGCATATTTCCTCTTGCCCTTGTCCTCGACCTGCAACACGAGCTTCGCGCTGTCGGGGAAGTCCTGGCCGCTCACGGTGAAGTCGCCGTCGGGGCCGGTGGTGGCTGTCGAGGCATAGCTCACCTTGGGTGCGATCACCTGCACGGTAACGCCCTTCATGGGCTTCTTGCGGAACTCGCTCACGACCCTGCCCGTGGCCACAAAGCCCTTCTCGAGCGGTGCCTGGGGCTCGGCCGGATAGCCGGCGAGTGCCCTGGGCACGTCGTAGCGCGTCCAGCCCTGCGTGAGCATGAGGGCGTCGAGCTCGGTCTCACGGCCGGGCTGCCTGAAGTAGTAGCCCGGGTCCTCGATGCTGCCCCTCAGCTCCGACTGCAGTAGCAGCTGGGTGGCGATGCTCGTGGCGCTGTCGACGGGCACATAGGCGTCGTCGGTCACGCTCACGGCATAGTCGCCCGCGGGCATGTCGTAGTGCTTGAGGTCGACGAGCACGTCGACCGGCTCTCGGCGGCCGTAGCCGGGCTTGTCGCACTTCACCTCCACCTGGCGGTTGCCGCGCCCCGGCGCGAAGAAGAGCCTCTCGCTCAGTTTCCTGAGCTGGCCGTCGAGCAGCAGGCACTGCACCACGCCCGGCCCCATGCTGTCGAGCGGCATCGCGATGTTGCCGCGGCCGGCCTTGAGCAGCGAGCCCCGCTGTTGCAGCAGCACCACAGCCTGGGGCGGGACGTTGCCCACGGGCTGCACGGTCACGATGCCCCCGCTGCGGGCCACGTGCAGCACGGCGGCGTCGGCCCGTGGCGCAGGCAGGGTCAACGTCTTGCTTGCCCCATTGCCAGCGGCGGCGCACACTGCGGTGTAGACCTGGCCCTGCGCGGGCGTGAGCGAGAAGGCGGCCAGGCCCGCGTGGCCGGTTGCGAAGCGTGCCACGGTGTTGCCCGCGCGGTCGTTGACGGTGCCCTCTACGGCCTTGCCCAGCCCGTTGCTGCCCAGGGCCTTCACGGCCACGGTGCACTTCACGCCGGGGATGAGGTAGCCGCCCTCGGGCATGAAATATACCATGTATTCTCCCTCGGGTCGGGGGATGTCGATAAACTTGCCGTAGTCGTCGCACCACACGAGCATGTGCCTCGACTGCGTGTCGCGCTCGCCCTTGAGCGAGAAGCGCACCCTGCCGCCGCCGGCGATGCGCGAGTGCACCTTCTGGTCGTCGAGCCGGTAGCTCATGTTCTCGATGTCGACGCGTGCGCCGGTGTTGCGGTCGGTGCAGCCTATCTCGACGTCGAGCTGGGGGCTGCCGGCGTCGGCGGTGTCCCAGCTGAGCCGGGCGTCGATGCGGTAGCGCAGCGAGTAGACGCTGGTCACCTCAATGCTTTTCTTGAAGAAGAACTCCTGGCCCAGGCTTTCCATAAACATGGTGTAGGCCACGAGCGTGTACTGCCCCTCGGGCAGCTTGCGGTCGAGCGGGATGTAGCCCGAGTACACGCCCTTGCGCTCGATGATTTTCACGCGCCGGGCGATGCTGTCGAAGGGGTTGCGCAGCTCTACGTACACATATTTGCTCTCCCGCACCGGCTCGCCCGTGGCGGCGTTGACCACAAAGGCGCGCAGCCACACGGTGTCGCCGCTCATGTAGCGGGCCCTGTCGGTGGTCACGTGTATCTTCTCCTGGGGGAAGTAGTACTGCTGCGTCTTGAGCCGCGCTGCCATGCTGTCGACGGGCAGCGACGAGGCCCGTGCCGCGCCTGCCCATGCCACCGCGGCCAGCACTCCCAGCGCCAGCCATGCTCCCAGTGCAGTCCAGCTTTTTCTGATTCTAACCATAATTGCAAAAAATTAAGAGTTAACAATGTGCCTACATCCCCATCGACAATAATATCGCTAAAATAGTGTTGTGTTGCGGGTGAGTGATTTTTTTGCCTATTTATAATGATTGTATTATGGGGTTGTACTGTTACAAATGTAAGTAAATTAAGTAATAAAGCCAAATGATTGATAGACTAAAATGAAAAATAAAATGCATATTTATGGTTTTTGGCGGGATTTTAAGTTTTGTTAACAATGACGTTTTGAGCTGTTTTTCACCCTGTGCGGCACAGTGGCGCGGGCACAGTGCCGTTTGTTATGCTGTGACAGTGCTGGGCTCTTCACCATGCTGGGTTGTGCGTTTTTTTTGAGCATAAATAGGTTGCATTGCGATGTTGTGGCCGATTTTTGTTATATTTGTGGTATGAAACCGATTGAAGACATGAAGATTGGAATAATAGGAGCGGGCAACATGGGCGGAGCCATTGCCCGCGGCTTGGCCAAGAGCGGCAAGGTGGCCGCCGGCAATATCACGGTGTGCTCGCCCAACCGCCACCGTGAACTCGACGCGCTCAAGAGCGAGCACCCCGAGTTGCATGTGAGCACGGGCAACGAGGCGGCTGTGGATGGCACCGATGTCGTGATTGTGGCGGTGAAGCCCTGGCTTCTCGACGAGGTGATGAGCGCGCTGCGACCCCTCATCGACTTTGGCCGGCAGCTCATCGTCTCGATTGTGGCTGGCGCCACGCTCGAGCACCTGGCATCATATGGCGGCGGGAAACCTTGCGCAGTGTTTGAGCTGATACCCAACACGGCCATCTCGATAGGGCAGAGCATGACCTTTATCGCCTCGCGCGGGGCCAGCAAGGAGCAGGTTGAGGCCGTGTGCGCCATCTTCGACTCGCTGGGCAGCACCATGGTGGTCGAGGAGCGGCTCATGCCGGCTTGCACGGCGCTCTCGTCGTGCGGCATCGCCTATGTGCTACGCTACGTTCGCGCCGCCAGCGAGGGTGGCGTGGAGCTGGGCATCAAGCCCGGCCAGGCCGTCGAGATCATGTGCCAAACCATGCAGGGGGCCGTCGCGCTGCTGCGGGCCACGGGCAACAATCCCGAGGTCGAGATCGACAAAGTGACCACTCCAGGCGGCCTCACCATCAAGGGGCTCAACGCCATGGAGGCCCATGGCTTCACCACGGCCGTGATCGAGGGCCTCAAGGCCAGCATGCAATGAGTGAAAGATAGTTAACTAAAAAATAAACCGATAAATACTACTCTATGTCAGTCAACAAAGTTATTCTTTTGGGCAACGTGGGGCGTGACCCCGACGTGCGCTATCCAGCCCAGGGCCAAATCGTGGCCACGTTTACCCTCGCCACCAGCGACCGCGCCTACACGGCCGCTGGTGGCCAGCAAGTGCCTGAGCGCACCGAGTGGCACCGCATCGTGATGTGGGGCAAGAACGCCGAGATTGCCGAGCGCTACATACGCCGCGGCACCAAGCTCTATATCGAGGGCAAACTGCGCACCCGCACCTGGGAAGACCGCAACACCATCAAGCACACGGTGACCGAGATTTATGCCGACACCTTCGAGCTGCTGGGCGGCCGCCCGCAAGCCGCCACGACACCGCAAGCCGCAGCGCCCCAGCAGCCGCAACCCCAGCAGCCGCAAGCAGGGCAGGGCAGTGGCGCCGATATCCCTTTCTGATTTTTTCCTGGGTCGAAGTGGGGGGAGAAATATAGGCACAAAAAAAATCCCAAATATCGCTATCTGGGATTGCTTAACTAATTAACCTTCTAATACCATTAACATAAACCTTAAACAAAAACGAAATAAGAACCGTCATCACGACGCCAGGTATCTCGTAACCTTAAAAACTAATACCATGAAAAACCAATGCAAAAGTAAGCTAAATATGTTGTACAACATAATTTTTCGGCAGTTATTTTTCAAATTTAACTTTTATTAATAAATAAAGGCCGATTTTGCACGTTTTTTCTTGAAAAAGACCGTAAAGCGATGAAAGAATACAAGCGCCGCCGGCGCAACGACGACTTCCTGCAAGTGCTGGGCTCGGACCAGACCGACTATGAGTTTGTGCTCAATCCCGGCTCGGAGGAGGCACGCCGCAACCAGGAGCAAAGCGCCGAGCAGCAGAGCACGATGCAGCGCACCTCGCTACCCGAGCATCGCGACGACGACTCGGTTGTGCCGCCGCACCGCGACGACGACGAGCGAGTGGACCACGGCACCTTTGTGCTGTGGCTCGTGGCTGCCGTGCTGCTGGTGGCCGTGATTGCCGTGGCCATCATCTTCAAGCAATGAGGCGCCTTGGCGCCGGCTGCCAGTTTTTTCTCATTTTTTTTGGCAAATTGGTCCTAATGCGGGGAAGCGGCATCAGTTGCAACCGCTGCAACCCTCGCAACCGCCCTTGTCGCCGCCGCCACAGCCACTGCAGCCCTCGCAGCCGCCCTGCTTGGGGTTGAGCTCGTCGGGGGTGGCGTCGCGCACGAGCAGCACGCGGCCCACGTAGTGTATCGTCTCGCCAGCCAGCGGGTGGTTGAAGTCCATCGTCACCTTCTCGCCGGCGATGCGGGTCACGCGGCCGGTCACGATCATGCCCTGCTCGGTGCGCATGGGCACTGCGGCGCCCTCATACACGTTGTCGCTGTCAAACTCGCCGTCGTGGTAGAACATCTTCTTGTCGAAGGTCATCATCAGCTCCTGCTTGCGCTTGCCAAAGGCCTCGTCGGGCTGCAGGGTGAAGTCGAAGCTCTCGCCCTGTGCCTTGCCCTCGATGTTGTGCATGAAGGCGTCGATCATCGTCTGGTCCATGCCGAAGACAAAGTTGTCGGGCTTGTCGCTGGTGAACTTATACACCGAGGTCTCGCCGCCCTTGGGCTCGACCACAAAAATCTCGTAGGCAAGCGAAACATATTTGCCAAATTTTATCGTTTCCATTTTGCTTTTTCTCTTGTGAGGTGAATAAAAAAACTGCTGTGGGGCGCGCCGCCTGCCTCGCTTGCAAGCGGGTGTGGCACCACGGCCTAGCTCGCAAAGTTACCCTTTATATTTCAATTGGGCAAGCGCAGGGCACAATTAAAATGGCACGGCCGGGCGGCGGTTTCAAAATGATTGAAAAAGTGGGGGCAAAATTAATTTTTGCCCAATAGTTTGTTTTTGTCGTTGCATTTTATTAACTTTACGGCACAAGATAATATTCAATTAATATGAACCGGCTGCACCGCGCGACGACGCGATGGGCCACAAAACACATAAAAACTATGATGCAGAAATTCGGACTTTACATCCCCACCCGACTGGTGTTCGGTGCTGGGGAGTTGAAGAACCTGTCGAAACAACCGCTCCCGGGCAAGAAAGCACTTATCGTGATTTCGTCGGGCACATCGATGAGGAAGTATGGCTACCTCGACCTTGTGAAGAAGCAACTCGACGAGGCAGGTGTGGAATATGAGGTTTTCGACAAGATATTGCCCAATCCCATCAAGTCGCATGTAGAGGAAGGCGCGCAATTGTGCCGCGACTCTAAGTGCGACTTCGTTGTTGGTCTGGGCGGCGGCAGCTCGATCGACAGCGCCAAGGCCATCGCCGTGGTCGTGGCCATGGGCGGCGACCTGTGGGACTACATAAGCGGCGGCCATGGCAAGGGCAAGCCAGTGACGCGCGCCCTGCCCATTGTGGCCATCCCCACCACCGCCGGCACCGGCACCGAGGTCGATCCCTGGGGCGTGATCACCAATACCGAGCTCAACGAGAAGATAGGCTTCGGCTTTGACCAAACCTTCCCCACGCTCTCGATTGTAGACCCCGAGCTCATGCTCTCGCTGCCTCCCAAGCTCACGGCCTACCAGGGCTTTGACGCCTTCTTCCACGCTGCCGAGGGCTACATCAACCGCACGCAGCACACGCCCGTGAGCGACCTTTATGCACTCGAGGCCGTGCGCCTGCTCTACAAGTACCTGCCTGTGGCTGTGGCCGACGGCCGCGACCTGCATGCCCGCAGCAAGGTGGCATGGGGCAGCACCCTGGCCGGCATGGTCGAGGCCACGAGCAGCTGCACGAGCGAGCACAGCCTGGAGCACGCCATGAGCGCTTACTATCCCAAGCTGCCTCACGGCGCCGGCCTGATTGCCATCAGCAAGGCCTACTTTAAGACCTTCAAAAACGACGCCATGAAGCGCTACATGAAGATGGCCGAGAAGATGACCATGCAGAAGAGCGCGCGCCCCAGCGACTTCCTCGACGCGCTCGACATCATGCAGCGCGAGTGCGGCGTCGACAATGTGAAGCTGAGCGAGTGGGGCATTACCCCGGCCGACTTCGACAAGTTCACCACCAATGCCATCGACACTATGGGTGGCCTCTTCGACTTCGACCCGCGTTTCCTCTCCCGCGAGGAAATCATCGACATCTACCAGAAGAGCTACAAGTAATCCGTTGGTTAGAAATATGATGAGGGCACGCTTCCCGCGCAAGGTGTGGAAGCGTGCCCTCATTGTAGATATCGCAATCAATGCTTATTTCTTCTTGGCTGCTGTGGCTTTTTTGGCCGTGGCCTTCTTGGCCGCCGTCTTGCGGGTTGCGGTGGCCTTCTTGGCCGTGGCAGTCTTTTTGGCAGCCTTCTTGGGCGGGCACATGCGTAGCACTTGCATGCTGCGTGCCGGCAGGTAGAGCTTGAGCCAGCCGAGCTTGGCCTCGGCATAGAGCGGGTCGGGCTCGGCGTAGTGCTTCACGCTCTCGTCGATGTTGCCGTAGCCGCCGTAGCGGGCATTGTCGCTGTCCATCACGCCGTCGTACTCGGCCTCGGGGGCCAGGATGCCGTAGTCGACAAACGACTGGGTGGGGTTGAAGTTGAACACAAACACCAGGTTGCCGCGCATGTAGGCCAGCACTTGGTCATCGTCCTTGTCCCACAGCTTGCGTATGGGCAGGGCCTGGAAGTTGTGCACGCCGCCCAGCAGGTGTATCATGTCGTTGTCCCAGTTGTTGAGATACTGGTATTTCAAGTCCTTGCGGTCGACCAGGCTCCACTGGCGACGGGCATACTTGTAGCTCCAGCCGTTGCCCTCGCGCGGGAAGTCGATCCACTCGGGGTGGCCCCACTCGTTGCCCATGAAGTTGAGGTAGGCGCCGTTGATGAGCGAGGCGGTGACCATGCGTATCATCTTGTGCAGGGCCATGCCGCGGGCCACCACGCCGTTGTCGTCGCCCGTCATCATGTGCCAGTACATCTCCTTGTCGATGAGGCGGAATATGATGGTCTTGTCGCCCACCAGGGCTTGGTCGTGGCTCTCGGCGTAGCTCACGGTCTTCTCGTCGGCGCGGCGGTTGGTGAGTTCCCAGAATATCGAGGTGGGTTTCCAGTCCTCGTCCTTCTTCTCCTTGATGGTCTTGATCCAGTAGTCGGGTATGCCCATGGCCATGCGGTAGTCAAAGCCTATGCCGCCGTCGTCGTAGGTGCGTGCCAGGCCTGGCATGCCGCTCATCTCCTCGGCAATGGTGATGGCGTGGGGGTTGATCTCGTGTATGAGCACATTGGCCAGGGTGAGATAGGTGATGGCGTTGGTGTCCTCGCCGCCGTTGTAGTAGTTGTCGTAGCTGCCGAAGGCCTGCCCCAGGCCGTGGCTGTAGTAGAGCATCGAGGTGACGCCGTCGAAGCGGAAGCCGTCGAATTTGTACTCCTCGAGCCAGAACTTGCAGTTGCTCAGCAGGAAGTTGAGCACAGCATTCTTGCCGTAGTCAAAGCACAGCGAGTCCCAAGCCGGGTGCTCGCGGCGGCCGTCGCCATAGAAGTAGAGGTCGTAGCTGCCGTCGAAGCGGCCCAGGCCCTCCACCTCGTTTTTCACGGCATGGGAGTGCACGATGTCCATGATCACGGCAATGCCGGCTGCGTGGGCGTCGTCGATGAGGTGCTTGAGCTCGTCGGGGGTGCCAAAGCGGCTCGAGGCGGCATAGAAGCTCGACACGTGGTAGCCGAAGGAGCCGTAGTAGGGGTGCTCCTGGATGGCCATGATCTGGATGGCGTTGTAGCCGTCCTTGATGATGCGGGGCAGGATGTTGACGCGGAATTCCTCGTAGGTGCCCACGCCCTCCTTGTCCTCGGCCATGCCTATGTGGCACTCATAGATGAGCAGCGGGGCCGTGTTGGGGGTGAATTTCTTCACTTTAAACTTGTAGGGCTTCTCGGGGTCCCACACTTGGGCCGAGAATATCTTGGTCGTGTCGTCCTGCACCACGCGGGTGGCATAGGCAGGGATGCGCTCGCCCCAGCCGCCGTTCCAGTGCACGTGCAGCTTGAAGAGGTCGCCGTGCTTCATGGCGCTCTTGGGCAGGTGTATTTCCCAGTTGCCGTCGGCCACACGCTTCATGCGGTAGGGCTCGCATTCTTTCCAGTCGTTAAACACGCCCACCAGGTAGATGTCGGTGGCGTTGGGTGCCCACTCGCGGAAGGTCCATCCGTCCTTGTCGCGATGCAGGCCATAGTAGTTGTAGGCGTTGGCAAAGTCGTCGAGTGTGCCCTTGCCGCCTGTGAGTTCTTGAATTTTGCGTGCTGCATCCTCGTGCCGGCCCTCGATGGCGGGAGCATATGGCTCCAGCCAGGGGTCGTCCTTGATGATTGGGAGAGTCTTATTCATGAGTGTGGTTGTAAAAAAATTAGTGGATAGTCGTTTTTCGTTTCTATGTGCAAATATACGGCTAAATTGCCTATTTGCAGTCAACCAGCCTGCATAAAATAATGGTAAATTTTGCAAACGATTGCGATAGCTCCTGCCCCCCCAGGCTGCGATGGGTGATAGAGCCCCGCTGTCGGGCCTGGGTCGCGAGGTGACCACATGACACGACAAAAAGCGCTAAGTCATGTGCGACTTAACGCCTTGTGGTAGCCCATAGCAGAGTCGAACTGCTCTTTCAAGAATGAAAATCTTGCGTACTAAACCGATATACGAATGGGCCAAACCTTAATGGGGGCCTCTGGCTCATCTAGTCACTCTCGGCCTTTGGCCTGTGCGCAATTGCCACAGCGGCAACTGGCGCCCCATCATTATGCTTTTTGGCCCGCTGTTACTTGGCAGCAGCGTTCAGCTTGTTGATGCGCAGGGCCAGCTTCGACTTCAGGTTGGCGGCCTTGTTCTTGCTGATCACGTTCTTGCGACCCAACTTGTCGAGCATCGACGACACTTTCTTGTAGCTCTCGGCGGCCTTTGCAGGATCGGTCTCCTTGCGCAGGTTGCGCACTGCGTTACGCATTGTCTTAGCATAGTAACGATTACGAAGATTTCTTGCCTCTGATTGGCGAATTCTCTTAATTGCTGATTTATGGTTTGCCATTTTTCTTAAACCTTTATTTCTTTATTATTGTTATAGTTAGTAGCCCATAGCAGAGTCGGACTGCTCTTTCAAGAATGAAAATCTTGCGTACTAACCGATATACGAATGGGCCCCTCATTTTTGCTAGCCTTGAGGTGACTGCGCAAAAAGCGGTGCAAATATAGCGAGGATTTTTCAAATGGCAAAATTTAAGCGTTTTAAAACATCGAAACACAGCGTTTTTTGTGAAAAACCGTGCCCAAATTGGCAAATAATGAGTAATTTCGCAATCGCTTTGTAATCACATGTATGAAACCACGAGCGGCATTGTGCTGGGTGTGATCAAGTACAACGACCGCCACAACATAGCACACATCTACACCGACCGCCATGGCATGATGTCATTTCTGGTGGCCCAGGGCAAAACGGCCGCCGCCCGCGTGCGCAACTCCATGTTTATGCCCCTGAGCCTGCTGCAATTTGAGGCGCGCATCATGCCGGGGCGCGAGCTGTGCACGCTGCACGACGTGCGCCGCACCTTCATGCTCTCGAGCATCTATGCCGACCCGGTGAAAAACGCCGTGGGGCTCTTTATGAGCGAACTGCTGAGCCACGTCATTCAGGAGCGCGAGCAAAACGAGGGGCTCTACCGCTACATCGACACCTCGATACGCCTGCTCGAGACCATGAGCGAGGGCGTGGCCAATTTCCACATCTGCTTCCTGTTTCACCTGGGTGCCTTCTTGGGCATCGAGCCCGACGTGGAAAGCTACCTCGAGGGCTACTGGTTCGACATGGCGGGCGGCACCTTTGTGCCCTGGCCTGTGGCCGGGCATCCCTGCCTCAAGCCGCAAGAGGCGCGTGTGATAGTGCTTCTCTCGCGCATGACCTTCGGCAACCTGCACCTGTTTCGCTTCAACCGCGAGCAGCGCGGCGCCTTGCTCGACACCATCATCTCCTACTACCGCCTGCACAACTCCACGGTGGGCACGCTCAAGTCGCCCGAAATCCTGAAGCAACTCTTCGTTTAGCGCTGGTTAAAAAGTGAGAAAAGTTTGTCCAAAACTCCACAACCCTTACCAAAAATGGTTGATTTTTGTAAATATGCCACATATTTACCGCATTTTTATGTTGTTGGTCTCAAGAAATTTTTTTAAGTTTGCATCCGATTTCGGCAATGTTAAATTTTGCCTGAGTCAAGTAAGACAATAATAGTAAATTTCTCATACTCTAAAAATGACGGCGGGACCAAATTTGTGAAAACTTGGTCCCGTTAAATTTTATTATAGAGGCAGCTGCGGCCTGCGGGCGCGCGCTGAGCCGGCGCGACGCCAAAATAAGCAATATTTCACCTTGCTAAATTTCCACTTTCCTTGCTTTTTCAGTAATTTTGCCTTTGCAGGCCACGCGCTGTGGCTTGAAAAAATTGACAATGACATTAAAAACCAATAGATGAAATGAAAATTGTAGTACTTGATGCTTACGCAGGCAACCCTGGCGACCTGTCGTGGGATGGAATGAGAAAACTTGGCGACTGTGCGATCTACGACCGCACTGCCCCTGGCGATGTAGTGGCTCGCGCCCAAGGCGCCGAGATTGTGCTCACCAATAAAGTGGTGATCGACCGCAAGGTGATCGAGGCTTTGCCTCGGCTGAAATATATCGGCGTGATTGCCACTGGCTACAATGTGGTCGACGTGGCTGCCGCCAGCGAGCGCGGCATCGTGGTGACCAATGTGCCAGCCTATAGCACCAACTCGGTGGCGCAATTGGTGTTTGCCCACCTGCTCAACATTTGCGACCAGGTGGAGCACTACACCCAGGAGGTGCATCAGGGCGCGTGGAGCCGCAGTGCCGACTTCACCTATATCAACACCCCCATCATTGAGCTTGCGGGCAAGACGATGGGCATCGTGGGCCTGGGTCACATTGGGCAGGCCGTGGCGCGCATCGCCCTGGCTCTGGGCATGCACGTGCAGGCCTTCACCAGCAAGGCGCAAGAGGCACTGCCACAGGGCATCACCAAGGCCGACCTCGACACGCTCTTTGCCACCAGCGACGTGGTGACGCTGCACTGCCCCCTCACCGATAGCACCCGCGGCATGGTCGACGCGCGCCGGCTGGGCTTGATGAAGTCCACAGCCATCCTCATCAACACCGCCCGAGGGCAGCTCATCGACGACATGGCACTGGCTCAAGCTCTCAAGAGTGGCAAGCTGCTTGCCGCCGGCATCGATGTGATGAGCCAGGAGCCCCCAGCTGCCACCAATCCCCTGCTGGGCCTTGACAATTGCTACTTCACGCCCCACATTGGCTGGGCAAGCAAGGAAGCGCGCGTGCGCCTCATCGACGTCATCACCCGCAACGTCGCCGCCTTCCTCAAGGGCAGCCCCATCAATGTGGTCAACCCATAGCCCCTGCAATTGGCAGGGCGCGGCTCTCGTGGTCTTCCGATTGCAGGAAATAATGTCGATTTTTTTAAACGTTGACTTCCACAACGCAACAAATACAAACCTGTTGGGGCCAATTTTGTGCTGGCTCAAGCGCACTGTTCCATCCTTTTAATAATCAATGAAATAGGATGTGACATTGTCGTGGGCCGGCACAAGACCGGCCCCTACAAGTGGATTTTACCATGGCGGCGGCATTGCCAATGAGTCATCCAAATCATGCTTTTTAGGCTGAATGATTGCGCGTTACTGAAAAATTCTCATTCTCTTTGCTCAAGAGATTTGAAGATTTTGTAACCGAGATTTGAACATTTGGTATATTATAATTGAACATTAGGCGATCCCGACAGGGCTGTTGTAATAGGCACTGGCGGAATTCCGCTTGAGGATTTCTTCATGGCCGACGTGGGCGCAGTGCTCGAGGCCGGCTGAAATGGCGCTTGCAGCGCGGTCGCTGGCAAAAAAACACAGGGCCGTCTTGCTGATATCTATGAGCTTTTTAGTAACTTTGTGGCTCAAAACGATGAGTTTGCGTGGCATCACATATCTGTTTCTATCGGTGACCATGGGACTGCTCCTGTGGTCGTGCGCCAGCATAGGCAGCCCCGAGGGCGGCCCGCGCGACTACACGCCGCCGGTGGTGGTGAAGAGCGACCCCAAGCCGGGCACCCTCAATTTCAAGGGCAACAAGGTGAAAATCAACTTCGACGAGATCGTCACCCTGCAGGACCAGCAGAAGAAAGTGGTGGTGTCGCCGGCGCAGAAGAATCCGCCCACCATCAAGAATCTGGGCAAGAGCGTGACTGTGGAGTTTAACGACGAGATGAAGCCCAACACCACCTATACCATCGACTTCAGCGACGCCATTCAGGACAACAACGAGGGCAACCGCCTCGAGAACTACAGCTTCGCTTTCTCGACGGGCGACACGATCGACACCCTCGAGGTGTCGGGCATCGTGCTGCGGGCCCGTGACCTGGAACCCATGCAAAGCGTGGTTGTGGGCATCGAGAGCGACCTGGCCGACTCGGCCTTCACCACCGTGCCGCTCGAGCGCATAAGCCGCACCAACGACAAGGGCCAGTTCACGATACGCAACCTCAAGCCCGGCCGCTATCACATCTTTGCCCTCAACGACCTCGACAACAACTACAAGATGAGCCGCAACGAGGACTATGCCTTCTACGACAGCATCATTGTGCCCAGCGTTGCCACGTTCACCTCGCAAGACACGGTGTTCACCTTCGACCACCGCATCGATACCATCACCACTGGCAAGCACCTGGAGTACTTGCCCGACAATGTGCTGCTCAGCATGTTTAACGAGGACTACACCCCGCTCTACCTCAAGAAGACCGAGCGGCCCAGCCGCAACAAGCTCATGGTGCAAGTGTCGGGGCCCTGCACCCCGCCGCGCCTCGACATCATCAAGCCTGCCGTGCACGAGGCCGAGTGGTACCGCTTGCAGACCACCGAGGATAACGACTCCAACTTCTACTGGATCACCGACTCGGCGCTCATCAAGAGCGACAGCATCGTGGTCGACCTGCACTACCAGCGCACCGACTCGGCTGGCAACGTGGCCGATGCCCACGATACCATCAACTTTGTGGCTAAGCGCACCAATGCCGAGCTCAAGAAGGCTAAGGAGGATGCCAAAGAGCAGGCATCGATCGAGAAGGACTTGAAGAAATTGCAGGAGCAGCGCGACAAACTCGTGGCCGCTGGCAAAGACCCCACCGAGGCCGAACTCGATATCGCCGCCCTCAAGAAGAAGGCCGACGACTTGAAGAAGGAAAACACCACGTTCAAGCTGGCATTGACCAAGGCGGGCAGCAACCTCGATGTGACCGACAGCATAAGCTTCAGTTTCGACACTCCCATCAAGAGCATCGACCAGAGCCGCGTCGTGCTGGAGCAAATGGACCTGGCCGACAGCACGTGGAGCAAGGTGAGCACGCCCGGATTGCAGATGGCAGGTCCCTATGAAATCATGCGCTACAAGTTGCCCATGCTGCTCGAGCCCGAGGGCGTGTATCGCCTCACCGTCGACTCGGCTGCGGTGACCGATATCTACGGCCACGTCAACGACTCCACGCAGTTTAAATTCAAGGTGAAGTCGCTCGACGACTATGGCTACATCGTGTTTCACGTGAACTCGGGCGACAAGGCCTTTGTGGAGCTGCTCGATGGCAGCGAGAAGGTGGTGCGCACAACTCCTGTGGTGGGCGGTACGGCCCGGTTTGACAACCTCATCCCCGGCCAGTATTACGCCCGCCTCACCATTGATGCCAACGGCAACGGCAAGTGGGACACTGGCAACTATGCCAAGCACCAGCAACCCGAGGAGGTGTACTACTACCCGTGGCCCAACAAGCTGAAGGTGCGCAAGAGCTGGGGCCACGAGGAAACCTGGAATATCTATCAGGTGGCTCTCGACCTGCAGAAGCCCGACAAGATCAAGCGCAACAAGCCCGAGCAGAAGAAAGACTCACTCGAGCAAAAGAAGACCGACACCCAGGAGGACGACGACGAGTTCAACTCTCAGGGCTTCGGCCGCAACACCTATAGCGGCAACAAGTATACCGACTACCAGAACAACAACACCCGCCGCTAGTCCTCATGTGTGCATAAATGAAAAAAAACTGCAAACCCGGCTGGGCTTGCAGTTTGCTCTTTGGTATCTCCACAGAGAATCGAACTCTGATTTAAGGTTTAGGAAACCTTCGTTCTATCCATTGAACTATGGAGACATCCCTATTGTTTTGCGTTGACAAAGATACGCCAAAAGTTATGATTTCCCAAAATAAAATACCACAATCGCCACGGTTTGTGCCACACTATTGCCGGGGAATGTGCATCTTTGTTTACCCTTCACAGCCGGCGAGTGCCGGCGAAACTAAATGTGTGCCTATGAAACTGGATAAGCCTATTGCATATGTGTGCTTGGGTCTGGCAGTGGCCTTGCTGCTCTGCTTGCTCCCCATGCCTTATGGCTACTATACGCTGATTAGGATGGTGGCAATGGTGATTTTTGCCTTCCTGGCCTTGATTTTCTTCAAGCGCAGCAAGACGGTGCTCGGCCTGGTGGCCGTGGTCCTGGTGTTGCTCTTCCAGCCCTTTGCCAAGGTGGCACTAGGGCGCGACCTGTGGCAGGTGGTCGACGTGGTTGCCGCCATCGCCCTCACCATCCTGTCGTGGCCAAGCCTCAAGGACCTCATGCAACAAGGCCGCAGTAAAATTAAGCAATAAGATAGAATCCCGCATCGCGCAGTCGCGCAGCTGCCACTTTGGTTAAACCGAATTGTAGGGGCCGGTCTTGTGCAGGCCCACGACAATGTTACATCCTATTTCGTTGATTGTTAATCTAATGGAACCGTGTTTGCGGGCCAGCACAAGACTGTCCCCCCCCCTGCAGGTTAGCCTAATATCTGAAACACGCTGGTGTTTATTCAATTTGTGATTCGACGCATGCTACAGCTGGTAGCCGCGCAACATGGTGTTGATGGCAAAATAGCACAGCATTCCGGCAAAGTAGCCTATCAGGGCCAGCCAGCTGATGTGCTTCATATACCAGCCGAAGCTTATCTTCTCCAGGCCCATCACCACCACACCGGCGGCCGATCCGATGATGAGGATGCTGCCACCCACGCCGGCGCAGTAGGCCAGCAACTGCCAGAAGAGGCCGTCGCAGGCGAAGTCGCCTACCAGGTTGGTATACATGCCCATGCAGCCTGCCACGAGCGGCACGTTGTCGACGATGCTCGAGATGATGCCTATGGCGCCCGTCACGATGTAGTGGTTGCCGCCCGACACCTGGTTGAGCCACTTGCCGGCAGCCTCGAGCACGCCCACCTCCTCGAGACAGCTCACGGCCATGAGTATGCCCAGGAAGAAGAGGATGGTGCTCATGTCGATTTTTCTCAACACATTCGACACGCGGCGCGACATGCCGCCCTTCACGCTGTGCAGGTTGCGGTAGAATACCTCGATCACAATCCACAGCACGCTCAGCACGAGCAGGATGCCTATAAATGGCGGCAGATTGGTGATATAGCGGAATATGGGCACGAAGCACAGTCCGCCCACGCCGATAAAGAATATGATTTTGCGTTGCAGGCTCGAGAAGTCCTGCGCCTCGGCCACCACAGCGTCGTCGGGAGCAGTGAGATTGCCCTTGAGCGTGAACTCAAGGATGAGGGCCGGTATCACGACCGATACCAGCGACGGAATGAATATCTCGGTAATCACGCCTTGCGAGGTGATGAGCCCCTTGTTCCACAACATGATGGTAGTTACGTCGCCAATGGGCGAGAATGCGCCGCCCGAGTTGGCTGCGATGATCACCAGCGAGGCAAATGTGAGGCGGTCGTGGCGGTCGGCAACGAGCTTGCGCAGCACCATCACCATCACGATGCTCGAGGTCATGTTGTCGAGTATGGCGCTCAGGATGAAGGTGAGAAACACGATGCGCCACATGAGTTTGCGCTTGCTCTTGGTCTTGAGGGCTGTGCGCACAAAGTTGAACCCGCCGTTCTGGTCCACGATCTCCACAATCGTCATGGCTCCCATCAGGAAGAATAGGGTAGTGGCTGTACTGCCCAGGTGCTTCTCGATGATGCCGTTGATGGTGGCCAGCAGGGTTGTGCTGTCCATGCCGCTGGCGCCCGGCACATAGGCCTCGGGGGCTATCATGTAGAGCGACCAGCACACGACAAACATGAACAATGCCACTGCGGCTTTGTTTACACGGGTTACGCTCTCGAGAGCTATGCCTGCATAGCCAATAATAAACACGACTACAATCGCAAGTGTTAACGTCGACATTTTGTTGTGATGTGTATTCTTTGTTGTTTATATAGATAATGGGGAAATCTCGTGCAAGATAGCGCCTTGCTTCTCACAATTGCAAAGGTAATACAAAAACCCTACTTAAAGCGTGAAAAAGTGTAATTTTTTTGTAAATCAATCTTTATGCTCTGTAAAAGCCTGCGAGCAGCAAAAAATAAAGGCGGTCGTGAGCTGATTTCACGACCGCCTTTATGAAGGTATAGGATATTCGTTTTATTATTTATCCAGCTATTTATTTCTTGTTGGCCTTGGCTGCCTCGGCAGCGGCGATGCCCTTGTTCTTCTTGCCCACCAGCATGTAGGCGATAGGCGATGCCACGAAGAGCGAGCAGAATGTACCGATCACCACACCCAGAATCATGGCGAAGTTGAATGCGCGTATCGACTCACCACCCAGGATGAAGATCACCACCAGCACGAGCAAGGTCGAGAGTGAGGTCATCATCGTACGCGACAGCGTGGAGTTCAATGCGTTGTTGAAGCGCACCTTCTCGTCTTGCTTCGGGAAGAGGCGGCGGTACTCACGCACACGGTCAAATACCACCACGGTATCGTTGATTTGGTAACCAATCACAGTCAATATTGCGGCGATAAACGTCTGGTCAATTTCCATTGAGAACGGGAATAGGCCGTGCAACGTGAACGAGCCAATCACGATAAATGCCGTGAGGGCCACAGCGGCCATGGCACCCAGCGAGAAGGCCACGTTGCGGAATCGCAGCAAGATGTAGAGACCCATGGCGATGATAGAGAGTATCACGGCCCATGTTGCACCCCAAGCCATGTCGCTTGCGATGGCAGGTCCCACAACGTCTTGCGAAACGACACCTTGCGTCTCATCGCTCACGCTAAACTCGTTGTAGGTCATGTTGCCCAGCTGGGGCTTCATGCCCTTGTAGAGCTTCTGCATGATTTCGTTGTCGACGGTAGAGTCGTTGCTCGATATCTTGTAGTTGGTCGACACACGCACCTTGGTGTTGTTGTCGATGGTGATCACCGACACGGTGCTGCCGTTGGTGCCCAGCAGCGGGGTGAGTTCGCTCTGAATCTCGGTGGTCGACACGGGATGGCTGAATTGTACCACATAGTTGCGGCCACCCGAGAAGTCGATACCCATGCTCAAGCCCAGTGTAGCAAAGAGTGCGATGATAACTACAATCACAGCTCCAACGATCATTGCCACTTTCTTGCGCTTGTCGATGAAGTTGAAGTGGGTGTTTTGCATCCAGTTCTTGGCCATGTTGGTGGTGAAGGTCATTGTGCCGAAACCGAAGCGGTTCTTGTTCACAAAGTTCTCCAGCACGAGGCGGGTAGCAAACACTGCAGTGAAGAACGAGCAGCAGATACCGATGATAAGCGTGATGGCGAAACCGCGAATTGGGCCCGTGCCCAGGTAAGCCAGGATCACACCTGTGATGATTGACGTCAAGTTACCATCGAAGATGGCCGAGAAGGCGTTGCTGTAACCATCCTTGATGGCTGCCTTCAGGTTCTTGCCGTTGCGCAGCTCCTCCTTGCAACGCTCAAAGATAAGCACATTGGCATCCACAGCCATACCCAGCGAGAGCACGATACCGGCGATACCAGGCAGGGTGAGCACGCTCTGGAACGATGCCAGAATACCAAAGGTGAAGAACAGGTTGAGTATCAAGCCCAGGTTGGCGATGTTGCCGGCCTTCATGCCGTAGACCGAGATCATCATGATCATCAGCAGCACGAGAGCCACAACGAATGATATCATACCCTTATTGATCGATTCTTGACCCAGCGAGGGGCCAATCACACTTTCAGAAGCGATGTTGACACGTGCCACCATTTTACCCGATTGCAGCACGTTGGCGAGGTCGTTGGCCTCCTCCACAGTGAAGTTACCCGAGATCTCGGTGTTGCCGCCGTCGATCTGGCCGTTCACGTTAGGATAAGAGTAAACTTGGTCGTCGAGCACAACTGCCACTTGGCGGTTGACGTTGGCGCCAGTCAGGCGCGACCATTGGCGAGCACCCTCGTCGTTCATCTTCATGGTCACCACTTGGCCCTTCATTTGCTCATATTCGCTCTGAGCCTGGGTCACCACGTCGCCGTTCATTTGAGCCTTGCCTTGAGGGCCGGTCTTGATGGCGATTAAGCCGAACTTGTCGCCCAGCATCTTGTCGGCCTTCACGGTCCACAGCAGTCTCAGGTCGCTGGGCAGGAATTTCTTGCTATAGGCGTTGATGATCTTGTCGACAGCGGCAGTATCCTTGGCAGCAGCCACGCCCACAACGCAGAAGTCGCCGCGGCCGTAGATTTGCAGCATTTGCGTGAGTTTCACGCCGCCGTTGTTCTTCTTGGCTGCAGCAGGCTTGGCTTGTGCAGTAGCAGGAGCATCGGCCTTGGCAGCAGTAGAGTCGGCCTTGGCAGCGGTGGTGTCGGTCTTCTCAGTGCTCTCACCGTTGTCGGCAGCCTGTGCCAGTGCATTGAACTGAGCCGAAATCTCGCTCCACTTGTAGGTCTCGTAGAATTCCAGGTTGGCAGTACCTTGCAGCAGCTTCTTCACACGCTCAGGCTCCTTGATGCCAGGCAACTCGAGCAGGATGCGGCCTGTGCTCTGCAGCTTCTGGATATTGGGAGCCACCACACCGAATTTATCGATACGGGTGCGCAGCACGTTGTAGCTGTTGTCGACCATCGTGTTCACCTCGTCGTTGAGGTAGCCCTCGATTTGGTTGGCGCTTGCATTGGGGTTGTCCTTCACCTTCTGCACGTTGCGGAAGAGTTGGAACAAGTGATCTCTATAATTTGCTCCGTCGAGTTGTTGCAACCTGTCGCAGAACGACTTCACGTAGTCGTCTTGCGCCGTGCGGTTGTTCTCTACATAGGCCAGAGCCTGATTGAAATTCTTGTTTTGAGATGCTGGATTGGCCAGCGCTTTCAGAATGTCGGGAACCGAGATTTGCAGGGTCACGTTCATGCCGCCCTTCAAGTCCAGACCCAGGCCGAGTTGTTTCTCGCGCACCTGCTGGAAGGTGTAGTAGCCCAGCCAAACCTTCTGCTTCTCGATTTTGTTCATATAATCGTTGTAAGCCTTCTTATAAGTGGCGTTCGACATGTCGGGGGTGGAGATGTGGGCCATCGCCATGGCTTGCTCCTCGCCCAGGGTCTCGTAGTGGTTGGCCACAAACGAGAACGAAAGGTAGAACGCGCAGATAAGAATCAATGCAACGGTTATAACCTTAATAAAACCTTTAGTTTGCATGTGTTAATTATTTGTTTTGTTTAATTTTTTTCAATGCAATATCGCCTCCCAGAACCTCGGGGAGTTTACAGCTTGCAAATATACGACAAATAATTTGAGTTCTAAAATTTTTAAAAATAAAATTGCGGTCATGGCCTTCATAGTCGGCAATTTGCGCTGTTTCACCGCAGTAAATGGCTTGAAACCTGCTGCGAGACTGTGCTGGTAGCATGCGCGCGCAAGCCCTGGAGCCGGCGTCGCAATTTCAAAAATTGATAGGGGTGTGGCAGGCTGTTGGTCATCAGCCGGTTGAGGGGAATTGTAGATTTTTTCTATCGAGCGATAGGTTTTGGCTGTTGCCCGTGGGCCAGGGTCAACCTACTTTTGCACCGAACAAAAAATTATTAACAACACAAAAACAAGAATTTGAATATGGAGACAATCATCAATCATCGCGCACCCGAGTTCAGCGTGCAGGCATTTCAGAATGGCGAGTTCAAGACCGTGAGCAGCAACGACATCGCTGGCAAGTGGGCCCTGTTCTTCTTCTATCCGGCCGATTTCACCTTTGTGTGCCCTACCGAGCTTGAGGACCTGCAGAGCAAGTATGCCGATCTCAAGGCCATGGGCGTTGAGGTGTATAGCGTGAGCTGCGACAGCCACTTTGTGCACAAGGCATGGCACGACACGTCCGATCGCATCTCCAAGCTGGAATATGCCATGCTTGCCGACCCGCTGGCAGTGCTCGCGCGTGGTTTCGGTGTGTATAAGGAGGACGAGGGTGTGGCCTATCGTGGCACCTTCCTGGTCAACCCCGAGGGCCTGGTGAAACTGGCCGAGATACAAGATAACAGCATTGGCCGCAATGCCGACGAACTCCTGCGCAAGGTGCGCGCCGCACAATATGTGGCAAGCCACAATGGCGAGGTGTGCCCCGCCAAGTGGGAGGAAGGCGACAACACGCTCAAACCCAGTATTGATCTAGTGGGCAAACTCTAATGCTATGATAGATTCTAATATTTTAAATCAAGTGAAAGGGGTGTTGAGCAATCTCAACACCACTTTTACCTTTGTAGTAGAGCGAGAGCCTGGCAACGCCAAGTGGGAGGGGTGCGTGCGCTTTGTCGAGGAGGTGGCCTCGTGCAGCAGCCGCATCGGCGTGGAGTATCGCGATGGCTTCGCCTTCAGGTTCGGTGTCGTGCGCAACGGCGAGGACACGGGCATCACGTTTCGTGGCATCCCCTCGGGCCACGAGTTCACCTCGTTGCTGCTCGTGCTGCTCAATGGCGACGGACAGGGCCGCAACCTGCCCGATGCCGCGCTCACCCGCCGCATCAAGGCCTTGCCCGGCGTGAAGCTCACGACCTATGTGTCGCTCAGTTGCACCAATTGCCCCGACGTGGTGCAGGCGCTCAACGTCATGGCGCTGCTCAATCCTGCCATCAGCCACGAGGTGGTGGATGGTGCCGTGTGCCAGGTCGAGGTCGACCGGCTCAACATCCAGGCAGTGCCCTCGGTATATGCCGGCGGCCAGCTGTTGCATGTGGGGCGTGGCACCCTGGGCGGCATGCTCGATGAGCTAGAAGACCGCCTGGGCGTTGACACGCAGCCTGCCGCCGGTGCAACCGAGCACACGGCCGACTTGCTGGTGCTGGGTGGCGGTCCTACCGGCGTGGCCGCAGCCATCTATGCTGCCCGCAAGGGGCTCAAGGTGGCTCTGGTGGCTCAGCGCATAGGCGGACAGGTGAACGACACCACCGGCATCGAAAACATCATCTCGGTGCCGTCGACCACCGGCAAGCAGCTGGCTGCCGACCTGGCCACCCACCTGGGCAAGTACCCCGTCGAGGTGCACGACAACCGCAAGATTACCCGCGTCGACTTCTCGGGAGCTGTGAAGCGGGTGGCGACGCGCGGCCACGAGACGTTTCTCGCTCCCCGTGTGATTATTGCCACGGGTGCTGGCTGGCGCCGCCTGGGCCTGGCTGACGAGGACAAGTATGTGGGCCACGGCATCCACTTCTGCCCGCACTGCGACGGGCCGTTCTACAAGGGCCGGGACGTGGCTGTGATAGGCGGCGGCAACAGCGGCGTAGAGGCCGCCATCGACCTGGCTGGCACGTGCCGCCATGTGAGCCTCTTTGAGTTTGGCGATCGCCTCAAGGCCGACGATGTGCTGCAGCACAAGCTGCGCAACCTGCCCAATGTGGATGTTTTCCTCAACAGCCAGACCTACGGGCTCACCGGCGACGGCAGCAAGCTCACGGGCATCGACGTGCGCGACCTGAGCACCGGCGAGGAGCGCCATGTGGCGCTGCACGGCGTGTTTCTGCAGATAGGCTTGAAGCCCAACAGCGATGTCTTCAAGGATGCAGTGGAGATGAACCCACGCGGCGAGATTGTGGCCGATGGCCGCAACCGCACGTCGGTGCCGGGCGTCTATGCCGCTGGCGATGTCTCGACCACGCCGTTCAAGCAAATCATGATTGCCATGGGCGACGGCGCCAAGGCTGCCCTATCGGCCTTTGAAGACAGCATGTATCAACCAGCCTGAGTGCGCCTGCGTCGAAGCCAGGGAAAAGCAAGCAAGCCTTGTGCCACACGGCGTGTGGGCGCAAGGCTTGAATTGTGTATGTTGTAGATAGTGATGTGAGGCTGTGGAGCTACCACGAGCCCGAGGCGCCGCCGCCGCCAAAGCTGCCGCCGCCGAAACCGCCGAAGCCGCCGCCGAAACCTCCACCACCGCCGCCGAAGCCACCGCCGCCGCCGAAGATGATGGGGCCGCCCCAGGTGCCTGTAGAGCCGCCGTTGTGCCGGCCGCGGCCCGAGCGCCCCGTGCGGCTTGCGATCCAGGTGAAGAAAATAACGAAGAGGATGATGAGAATCACCGAAATCAAGGCGGTGTCGCTGCCGTTATCTTTGTCGTAGGCCTGCTCGTTGTATTCGCCTTTGGCCACGGGCATGATCACCCTCACGGCATTCCACACGCCGCCCAGGTAGTCGCCCTCGATAAAGCTGGGCTTCATCTCATTCTCTATGATTTTGGAGCAGAAGGCGTCGGGCAGGGCGCCCTCCAGGCCATATCCCACCTGGATGGTGACGCGCCCGTTGGTGTCGGTTTTTGGCTTGATGAGTATCACCACGCCGTTGTTGTGGGCCTTGCCACCCACGCCCCACTTGCGCCCCAGTTGCACGGCATAGTCCCAGGGCTCGAGGTCTTGCAGGTCGGTCACGGTGACCACGAGTATCTGGTTGCTGGTGCTCTTGCTGAAGGCCTCGAGCGTGTCTTCGAGCTCCTGGGTGTCGCCCAGCACGCCGGCCAGGTCGTTGACCAGGCGTGGCGGGTCGGGCCTCTCGGGCAGTTTCACGTCGGCCACTGCCGCGAGGGTGCCCGCAGCCACGCAGGCGGCCAGTATCACGAGGCAGCGCAGTTTAGCTATCATCTTCATCATAGGTGACTTCATTGCTTATTTCGTTTATATCCTCACGGTCGGCAGGGAAGTAGCTCGACAGGCTGTCGCCTATCTGCTTCACCACCTCGCATATTCCGTCGAGCTGGCGGTGGTCGGCCAGATACTTGGCCAGGGTGTCCTTCTCCTGGCGCCAGAAGTCGGGCGGCACCACCTGGTCGATGCCGTAGTCGCCCAGAATGGCAAACTTGCGGTCCTGGTAGGCGATATAGATGAGCACGGCATTGCGGCGCATGGTCTTGTAGAGGCCCAGCTGGTCAAACTTCAGCTTGGCGCGCTTCATCACGTCGCCGCGGCACTTGGGCGTGATGTGCACGCATATCTCGCCCGAGGTGCACTTCTCGGCCTGGGTGATGGCGCGGGCTATGCGCTCTTGCCCTTCGACCGATATGAAATCAACGAGTGCCATGGTCGTAATCTTTTAGTCGAAACTCACAGTGGGTGCTTTCTCGGCGCCGGCGGCTGCCTGGAAGTAGGGCTTGGCCTGGAAGCCAAACATGCCAGCCACGATGTTGACGGGGAAGCGCTTGAGTTGCGTGTTGTATTGCTGGGCAGCGTTGTTGAAGTCCTTGCGCGACACATTGATGCGGTTTTCGGTGCCTTCAAGTTGCTGTTGCAGGGCGATGAAGTTCTCGTTGGCCTTCAACTCGGGATAGGCCTCGCTCACGGCGATGAGTTTGCCCAGTGCCGTGCCCAGTTCGCCTTGAGCCTGCTGGTACTGCTGCAATTGCTGCTGGGTGAGGTTGGAAGCGTCGATTTTCACCTGTCCCACGCTGGCGCGGGCGTTGGTCACAGCCTCGTAGGTTTCCTTCTCGTGCTTGGCATATCCCTTCACGGTGTTCACCAGGTTGGGGATGAGGTCGGCGCGGCGCTGGTAGTCGCTTTCTACCTGGCTCCAAGCCTTCTCCACATTTTGCTCTTGGGTCACGAGGCCGTTGTATTGGCTTATGCCCCAGCCCACGATGCCCACGAGCACCACCACGATGGCGATGAGCACGCAGCCCAGGCCCATGCAGCCCTTGCTCACGTTCATGCCGCCCAGGTTGAAGCGGCTGTTGTTGCTATTACCATTCATGTAGGGGGGCTGCTGAGGGGCGGCGCCGCCGCCATTCACGTTGTCAAATGCGTTCATAATTTTCTTTTTCAGTTTTGTGAGTTAATATTTTCTATACTCGGTAAAGTTACGAATATATCATGTAATGTGCAATCATCGTGCCAAATTATCCTCCTGCTTGACCACGGCAGGGTTGTGGCCGTGGTGGAAAAGTGGCTCATAGTAACAGCGGCGGGCGGCACTGTGATGGCGCCGCCCGCCGATGTGGTGGGGTGTTGCCGCTGCTATTTCTTGCGGCGGCGCAGTTGCTTCTCTCTATAGGGGCGCAGCGCGCAACCGGTGGCGTTGCACGAGCTGCACACGCCGCCCGAGGCCTTGTGCTTGTGGTGCAGGCGCATGGCCACCCAGGCAGCCAGGCCCAGGATGACGAAGAGCAATATCCAGCTTTGCAGGTTCATGATGCGTTGTCGTTACCAGAAGAGTCCTAAAATCAATTTCATGATAAATGCCACGATCCATGCCACGATGCACTGGAAGCACACGATCGCCACGGCCCACTTGCCGCCCAGCTCGTGCTTGATGGTGGCGATGGTGGCCACGCAGGGGGTGTAGAGCAGGCAGAACACCAGCAGAATATAGGCCGTGAAGGGCGTGAGCACTGCAAAGAGGGCTGCCTTGCTGGTGAAGAGCACTTGCAGGGTGCTCACCACGCTCTCCTTGGCCATGAAGCCCGAGATGAGGGCGGTGGCCACCTTCCAGTTGCCGAAGCCCAGCGGCTTGAAGATGGGCGCGATCACGCCGGCTATCGAGGCCAGCATGCTTTGCGACGAGTCGGTAACCATGTCGAATTGCCAGCTGAACGACTGCAGAAACCAGATGACGATGGTGGCAACGAAGATAACCGAGAAGGCGCGCTCGATAAAGTCGCGGGTCTTGTCCCACAGCAGTTGCAGCACGGTGCGGGCGCCAGGCATGCGGTAGTTGGGCAGCTCCATCACAAAGGGCACTGCCTCGCCCTTGAAGGTGGTGTGCTTCAGGATGAGCGCGATCACGATTCCGGTGACGACGCCCAGCAGGTAAAGGCTTATCATCACCAGGGCGGCGTGCTGGGGAAAGAAGTAGTTGCAGAAGAAGGCATAGATGGCAATCTTGGCGGTGCAGCTCATGAAGGGGGTGAGCATCACCGTGAGCCGTCGGTCGCGCTCCGAGGGCAGCGTGCGGCTTGCCATCACACTGGGCACCGAGCAGCCAAAGCCCATGAGCAGCGGCACGATGGAGCGCCCCGAGAGGCCTATCTTGCGCAGCAGCTTGTCCATGACAAAGGCAATGCGCGCCATGTAGCCGCTATCCTCAAGCAGCGAGAGGAATAGAAACAGCGTGACGATGATGGGCAGAAAACTGAGCACCGTGCCCACGCCGGCATACACGCCGTCGATCACCAGCGAGCGCACCACGTCGCTTATGCCCCACCGCTGCAGGGCGGTGTCGCTCACGGCGGTGAAGTCGTCGACGAGCACTTGCAGCCAGTCTTGCAGGTTGCCGCCTATCAGGTCGAAGGTGAGCCAGAAGATGAGGCACATGATGGCCACGAACACCGGTATTGCCGTCCAGCGGCCAGTGAGCACCTTGTCGATCCTGCGGCTGCGGCGGTGCTCCTTGCTCTCCTTGGGCTTGACGACGGTGCCGGCGCACACCTTATTGATGAAGTCAAATCGCATTTCGGCCATGGCTGCGGCGGGGTCGAGGCCTCGCTCTTCCTCAAGTTGCTTAAGGATGTGGCCCAGCAGCTCTTTCTCGTTCTCGCTCAGCTTCAGGGCGTTGAGCACGAGATGGTCGCCCTCGATCACCTTGCTGGCGGCAAAGCGCACGGGTATGTCGGCTGCCTTGGCGTGGTCCTCGATGAGGTGCATCACGGCATGGATGCAGCGGTGCTCGGCGCCACCGTGCTCGTCGGGGCTGCAAAAGTCCTGGCGTGTGGGCGGCTCTTGATACTTGGCCACGTGGATGGCGTGCTCGATGAGCTCGTCGACGCCCTCGTTTTTCATTGCCGAGATGGGCACCACGGGCAGCCCCAGCTCACGCTCCATGGCGTTGATGCGTATGGTGCCGCCGTTGTTGCGCACCTCGTCCATCATGTTCAATGCCAGCACCATGGGCACGTCGAGCTCCATGAGTTGCATGGTGAGGTAGAGGTTGCGCTCGATGTTGGTGGCATCCACAATGTTGATGATGGCCTTGGGGTGGGTCTTCAAGATGAACTCGCGCGACACGATTTCCTCATTGGAGTAGGGCGAGAGCGAGTATATGCCAGGCAGGTCGGTCACCAGGGTGTCGGGATAGCCCTTGATGGGGCCGCTCTTCTGGTCGACGGTCACGCCAGGGAAGTTGCCCACGTGCTGGTTGGAGCCCGTGAGCTGGTTAAACAGGGTAGTCTTGCCGCAATTCTGGTTGCCGGCCAGGGCAAAGGTGAGCACGGTGCCCTCGGGCAGCGGGTGCTCGGTGGCCTTGTCGTGCTGCCAGCCCATTTCGCCGTAGCCCGGGTGGGCCTCAAACATTGGGGTCTCATCGCCGTCGTGCGTGTGCTTCACGCCGGTGGCGCACTTGTCGCACAGCTCCACGTCGATCTTGGCGGCGTCGTCCTTGCGCAGGGTCAGGCTGTAGCCGTGCAGCACAAATTCCATGGGGTCGCCCATGGGGGCATATTTCACCAGCGTCATCTCTACGCCAGGTATCACGCCCATGTCGAGGAAGTGCTGGCGCAAGGCTCCCTCGCCACCCACCGCCTTCACGGTGCAGGTCGCGCCCTTGGGAATTTCTTTCAGTGTCATAAGCAATGACGATTTACTTTCTTCTATATTCTTTTCGTTCTGCAAAGTTACTAATATTTTTTTGCAACTGGGTTGCATTCATTCTCCAAGGTTGCAAAATTACCCCCGCCGGCGCCCCGCCGCAATCCCTATTTGGGGGGATTTTCGGTTGCTGCCATCGTCACAATTGATGATGCCCTCGCCAGTGCATGGCAAAACAAAACAGGCGTGTCAAGAAATAGGAAACTTAAACATGCTGAACGTGCAAATATACCCACAGTAAGTCACCAAGTACCCTGTCACTATCGTCATGACACACAGCGTCACCTTCTTCCATTTAGGCCAGGGAGCAAAAGTCTTGGTCACTTCATCGTGATGCCTCTACATGACGGGTTGAATTCTCGGGTAAAACAGAAGATCGGCAACCACAACGAGCCAAAAATAAACAAGGTATAAAAACCGGGGCCAATCAAAAGCCAATGAGAGAATGCGCTCAATAGCGATAAGCGCAGCAAAAAGAATGGTGCAGTTGTGCGGTTCATCATCTTCATCAGTGCGGGGTTTAGGGTTGATAAAATAATTTACAAGGCAAAGCATGCCTTGTGCTTTCACAAGATAGGCATATCTCCAAGCAACGTGCGCTTTTCCGTAACCATCCGAAATGAGCCGTCTTGCTGATGTGCAAAAAAATCTCGCGGGATTACTCGCGAGATTTTTTGTAGTAGTATGGGAGCAGGT
>OMUK01000105.1 GCA_900314215.1 uncultured Prevotellaceae bacterium | reverse complement strand
GGAGCGGGTAGGGGGCGCTATGGCCTTTTTTTTGTTTTAAATGAAAGAGCCGTGCTCACCCCCCGCATTTCAAGAGCCTGGCTCGTTACTGACCCGTTATCGTGCCAGGCTCATGTTGAGCGAGATGCCGTAGTTGGCATTGGTGGTGGGATAGGCAGTGGTCGACACGAGCGGGGTATTGACCTGGTAGTCGAAGTAGGCGCCCAGCGTGATGCGCTTGCTCATCACATAATTGGCCGTGAAGTTGATGCCCAGGGTGCGGGTGCCGCTAGTGGCCTGTGCCGTGAGTCCCTCGATCTTGCGGATGAGGGCTGTGTTGTTGGCCAGCTGGAAGTCGAGCTTGAGCGTGAGATCGTTGCTTATACCGGTCTGACGCTTGCGTATCTTGAGCACCGAGTTGAAGTTGGCTATCTTGTAGCCGCCGCCTATCACGAGCGACTTGGAGTTGGCCTCTACCACCTGCCCGGCCGAGGTGTTGAGCGAGAGCGTGCGCGAGTCGCGGTACTCGGCGTTGAAGGTCACGTTGTTTTGCATCGTGGCAGTGAAGCCAAGCAAGGGGGCAAACTTCTCGGTGATGGTCACCGTCGATATGTCGTAGGGCGACGATGGCACCGGGTTGCCTGTGAGCTCATTCTTGGTGAAGCCCATGCCCTCGCCTATCGACACCCAGTCGCTATAGCTCGAGTAGGAGCCTACCGAGTAGGTGCACTGGTAAGCGTGAGTGAGGCTGAAGCTCTTGAAGTAGCGCTTGAAGAATGGTATCTTGGTGAGGCCGTCGTAGGTCACGCGCCAGTTGGGAAGCACATCCTTCAAGCCCGGGAATGGGTTGAGGGTGTACTTCTTGGCATCCTTGCCCGAGTAGGCTGCCACAAATGCCGGGATGAGCACGTCGCTGCTCGTCTGGCTTATGGTGCCATTGGCCTTGTCGTAGGGCTGGTCGGCATAGACGGTGCCGGCAATGAAGCCCGAGTTGGGATAACGCTTGCCAGCATAGCGCGACTCGATGCGCGATTGCACGATGGGGATGTTCTCGATAAACTTGTCGAAGGCGTCGCTGTGGTAGCCATCGTTGCTGCTCACGCCACGCAGTGCAGTGGCAATGGCCATGTGGGTTTTGGTGTAGCTGCCCGAGTACATCACCGTGGGGCTGTCGTACATGAAGTAGTACTGATTGGTGCGGTTGTCGGTGCGGTTGCCTGTGACGGTGATCTTGAGGCCCCTGATGGGTTCAAGCTGCACCTCGGCGTTGAAGGTGTTGGTTTTGCTATAGATAGCCGGGGTGGTCATGTCCTGGTTGTTGAGCAGCCAGCCGCGCTTCTGCGCCTTCTGGATGTAGCTGTCGTCGGTAAAGCCAAATGCGAAGTCAAGGCCTGGAGCCATCACGTCGTAGTGGTTGTTTTGTCCGAAGATGTCGCCCACATTGGGCACAAACTGTGGCAGCGAGAGCTGGCGGGTGTTGCTGAACTTCACACTCACGCTGCGCACGCTCATCAAGAAGCGGGTGGAATACTGGGCAAAGTCGTAGAGGAAGCCCTTCTTCTCACTGGCAGGTATCTCGGTGATGGTGATCTTCACGTTCTCGTCGCCCTTGCTGAGCACCTCGATGTTGTTGTTGTCCTTCACCTTGTACTTTATGGGGTAGCGCTTGCCATCGGTGGTGATGGCGGTCACGCGTATCTTCTTCACATTCATGTTGTGCTTGATGATGAATGTGGAGTCGGGCTGCAACTTATAGGTGCGGTCAAATTTCTTAGGCTTCTTGGCGGCATTGCGCTTGCCCGATTGCTGGTTGCGCACACTGCCACCGCTGCCCGAGAAGCGCTTGTTCACATCCTTCAAGTAGGGTATCTTGTTGTAGAGCGTCTCCATGTTGAAGCGGCCGTCGACGTTGAGCACTGCCTGGTTGGCCACCGTGTTGCCCTCAAACACGCCGTCGAGCGTGGAGCCGCGGTCCCAGTTGTAGGTGGCGTTGTAGGTGGCATTGGCCGTGATGAAGCTCAAGATAGGAATACTGCTGAAGGGCGCCTTGTAGCTGGCGCTGAAGGTCTGGTTGTAGGCCCACGGGGTACCCAGATTCTTGATGCTGCGCCACACCGAGTCCTTCCAGTCGCGGTAGGCGTCGGGGAAGAGCTTCTTGTTCACCTGGCCCACGGGCTCAAGGATGTGGGCGGTGGTCTGCGTGTTGAGCGACACCGTGAACGACTTGGTAAAGGCCCAACTGATGGCAAACTGGCGGTCCCACAAGAAATTCTTGGACACCGACACCGGTATCTCGATGCTGGCATCGGTGGTGTTGCGCGTCTGCTGCTCGTAGTAGTAGCGCGAAATATTGCTGTTGAACGATATCGAGGTGGGCAGCCAGTGCAACTCCCACTCGCGCAAGAATTTCATGTTCTTATTCTTGGCATTGATCATGCGCTTGAATGGGGTGAACGGCTTGGCATAGGGTGTCCAGCTGTAGCTGAAGCTGCCGCGATAGTCGTTGGTGTTCTCATACACGTTGTCGGGGTCGCTCGTGTGCTGCTTGTTGAAGGAGTAGCTGAAGGTGAAGTTGGCAGGATCCCACGGCATGGGGTTCTTGCTCTTCACGTCGAACTTGAGGCCCGACACCGAGAAGCTCTTCACCGTGTGATTGGTGATGGCAAAGTCGCTTATCGAGTCGCGCTGCTGCTTGGTGCTGGTGGCGTCGAGTGCGTCCTTCAAGAGCACATCGTCGTCGAGAGGATTATACTTGGGCGTGGTCTTCTCCTTGGTGTAGGAGTAGTAGACGGGCGCTTTGAGTTTCACCTTCTCGGGCAGGAAGCGGCCGGCGTCGACTTGCACGGCCACGTTCATCTGGTCGTAGTCGTCGAGGCGGCGCTGGCTCAGGCTCTGGTCGACCGAGCCGAAGCCCGTGGTCTCCTTGTGCCAGCCAAAGTTCACGGTGCCTATGTCGCTCAGGTTGAGCGTGGCATTGGCCTTGGCAGCCCAACCGCCGTCCTGGTCAAAGTCGGTTACGCGCAGCTCGTCGACCCACACGGTGGCATCCTTGGTTGTGCTGGCCTTGTTGCGTATGCCGATAAGCATCACACGCACATCGCCGAGCGACGGGTTGCCCATCACGGTGATGCGGTTGTTGGCATGGTCGGGATCTTGCTCGGTGTAGCGGCTGTAATACGACACGCCATCAACGCCGGCCATCTTCTGCGCATTGCGGTTCTTCTTCACATTGGTAAGTGCACTGAGCGTGAAGTTAAACATGTTGTTCTCGGGCCACACGGCGAGGCGGTCGCTCGAGCTATTGGTGCTGTACTTGCCAGCTGGAGTGAGGCTCATGGGTATCTCGTACTCGTAGTAGTTGTTTTTCACATCGGTACCCAAGCGCAGGAACACGGTGAGGTCGCCGCTCTTCAGGGCAGTGGCGTCGTTGACAAAGGCCTCCTCGTGCACAAACATCTGCATGCGCTTGTAGATGCGCAAGTCGAGCTTGGTGTTGCGATACACAGCTATAGCGTCGCCCGAGGGCAGGCCCTCGATCTTCATCTGCATCGACTGCTCGTTGAGCTGGGTGATTTGCGATTGGCCCGAGTCAACGATGCGGCTCACGCCGGGAGGCAGCACATAGCTCACTGGCTCGCGGCCGGCGTTCTCCTCGATATTCACCGTGTTGATGGTGAGGGTGCCCTGCTTGGGCATGTTGGCTCGCTGGTCGGGGTCGTAGTCATAGTTGCGCCACTCGCCACGCACGAGTTCCAGGGTGGCAAAGCGCAAGTGGGTGGTCTTGGCGAAACCGGTCATAAACATGCGCATGAAGCGTATGGTGGAGAAGTCGCTGATCGAGCCCACCACCTTGTCGTAGTCGGCCAGCGGAATGCTGAATTGGTACCACACCACGCGCTGGCGCTGGCCATTGCGGGTGGGCACGTTGAGCTCTTGCTTGTCGACGATATGGTTCTTGCCCACTACCAGGTCGGCCGGGCGAATCGAAATCTTGTACTGGAAATAGCGCTCATACTCGTTGAGCGTGTTGTCCTGGTTGATGTCTTCCACATCGGGCACGCTGCGCGAGCTCTGATAGAGGGGGTCGCTGGCGTCCTCGGCGGCAAGCGAGTTGCCCTCGGTGCCGTTGTAGTGCTTGTAGCGCTCCAGGATGCTCAAGCGGGCCTCGTCGTAGTCGTAGCCGCGATAGAAGTGGTAGTTGTCGGTGGCCGGGTCGTTGAGCGGCGAGAAGGGGTCGTCTTGCATGGCGGCCAGTGTGGCGGCAGGGAGCACACGCTGCAGGCGTTGCACAAACTCGTGATAGGCATAGGCCGTGTCGTTGAGTTCCTCGTCGGTCGAGAGGCCGTTGAGGCCCACATCCTGATGCACACGCGAGCCAGCCGAGGTGTCGAAGGCATAGGTGAGCGAGGTCTGGGTCGATACCTTGCCCCACACGGTTTTCTTCACATTGGTGTCGGAGCCGTCGATGGGCAAGCCATTCTCGTAGCTCTTGAGCCCGTCTTTCAAGATGTCCTCGCTCACCTCGCCCAGGTTGAAATAGAGGTCACCGCCCGAGGTGTTGTCGAGGTTGGGGTCGAGGAAGGGGTCCATCATCCAGAATTGGATATACTCAATATTTGACGACTCAAAGTTGGTGTTGTCGAGCTTGCGCATGATGCCGCCCCAGCGCTTCTCGGGGTTGAGCAGATTGCCGTTCTCGTCGATATTGGCAGCGTCGAGGTTGTAGGGGCCGCGCTCGTTGGGATAGAACGAGAGGTTGAGCGTCTGGATAATCGACGACTCGCCATAGTTGAGCTCGCGGCCTGGGAACACCTCGCTATAGGGTATCTCGCGCACATAGGGGTTGGAGAGCTGGTCGAGGTCGTTTTTGATGTAGCCCGGGCAATACGACGAGTTGCGCTGGGTGAAGAGGCGGTCGATGTAGTACCAAGCCAGCAGGGCTCGGTTTTTGCCATAGTCCACATTGTTGCTCAGCTGCGCCTCGGGGAAGAGGCCGTCGGGGCTCGGGTCGTAGGGCGTGGAGGCCAGGAACCACGAGTAGGGCGAGCGCAGGTCGATGCCCGACTGGGTCGACTCGAAGTCGTCGATATAGGAGCTGCCAGCGTTGCTGCCAGTGCTGGCCGTGTGAGGCACCAGTTGGGCAAACTCGCCGGTGAACGAGAGCGACGATGGCTGGGTGGCATTCACTGTGGGTATCTTGTTGAGCAAGTTGGTGAGCCACATGAAGTTGTTGTTGTACGACATGTTGACGCCCCATATCGTGTTGTTGACCAGCTCATTGCCTATGGCCACCTTCTCGGTGATGGCCTTCTCGCCATAGTGCATCACGGTGCCGCCCACGTGGAAATTCTTGTTGAAGGCATAGTCCAAGTCCAAGCCCAGCAGCGTCTTGCGCTGCATGCTGAAGGTGGACTGGTTCTCGAGCGAAACGCTGATGCTGGTACCGGCGTCGATGATGCTCTGGTTGGTGATGGTCACCGTACCCATGCTGTAGTCGACGGTGTAGTCGCTATTCTCGGTCAGGGTCACGCCGCCGGCGGTGACCACCACCGAGCCGCGTGCCACATTAGAGGCATTGAGGCTGATCACATTGCCCGACGAGGCTTGATACTCGCCCTCGAGCACAAATTTGTCTTTATCCGAAATCTTGGCCACCGTCTGCGTGGTGTCGTAGAGCTCCTGGAAGCAATAGCGGTCGGCCAGGGCGTCGTCGCCAAACTTGCTGCGCAGCCAGCTGCCGAAAGGCTCAACCACAGGGAAGATGATTTTGCCCTTCGACGAGTTGATGGTGTAGCCGTCGAGGAAGTCGAAGCGGCCATCCACATTGGTGTCGCGGTTGGAGTCCAAGCGGTCGAGGTTCATCACCTGCAGCAGCGGGGTGCCGTTGATTTTGCCGGCAGGAATGTAGTTGATCTCGTTGCCCGTGGTGTCGCTCAAGTACATGATGTTGAGCTTGAAGTTGCTCGACGACACCTGGTAGGCGCCCAGCGAGTACACGTTTTTCATCATCAGGTCCCACATGGGGTAAGAGGGCGAGGCCGTGGTGCCCTTGAGCATCTTCACATAGAGCGACTGCGAGGTGCTGTCGATATCGCTCGAGAACTCGCCCACCTGATAGGTGGCACCTTTATAAGTATACTGGTAGGCCACACTCAGCACCTCATCGGCAGTCAAGGCCGAGTTGAGTGAGATGTAGCCCAAGCTGGAATTCAGCGTGTACTCCGACGAGGAGAGCAACCGGGCGCTCTCCACCTTCTCATAGTCGCGGCCGCCGGTGATGCCGTAGGCCTCGAGTGGAGCGAGCGCTGTCGACACCTGGTCGATGTTGCGCGCCGCGGGATACTGCGAGCGTATCTCCGAGAGCAGGTTGTTCGACGAGTTGGAGGGGTTGCCGTCGCCCGTGCCTATCCAGTGATGATTGAGGATGTGGTTGTCGGCACCCTCGCCTATATCCTGAAACGACACCAGGTTGCGCGACGAGTCAAAATTGCCGCGCTTATTGGTGATCCACACCTCGATCTTGGTGATGCTGATGCCCGACGACACCAGGGGCAGCTTGGCGCACCAGTTGTCGTAGTTGTCGCGGAAGAATTGCGAGAGGAAGAAGTGGCGGTTGGCATCGTAGTCGTCGGCCGAAACCGAGAATGAGGTCTTCTGCGCTCCGCCGCTGGAGTTCACCGTCTGGGTCTCAGAGTTTTGCTGCGACACCAGGGCAGTGGCCGTGAGTTTGCCAAATTGCAACTTGGCCTTGATGCCAAAGAGGGCGGCGCCGCCGCGAATGAGCGACGACCCGGTGGTCATGCTCACGTTGCCGGCCTCGAGGTCCTTGATAACCTCGTCCTCCTTGCCCTCATAGGCGAGCTTCAAGTTCTTGTTGTCAAACTCAAAGGTGGCATCGGTGTTGTAGGTCATGTTAAACTTCATCTTGTCGCCTACCGATGCCGCGATGGTGGCTTGTATCTTCTGGTCGAAGTCGAAGTAGGTCTTCTTGCGGGCCGAGACCGAGAGCGCGGGGTTGTCGGTCTTGTTCATCTTCACGCCCATGTTGATTGTGGCCGAGCCCTGCGTCTTCAACTGCACGCCGCCCGGGCCGAAGATGGCATCGAGCGGGCCCAAGCCGAATTGCATGTCGAGGAAGTTGAAGGGCGACTTCTTGTTGGCCGAGTCGGTGGCATAGGCGTTCTTCTGGCGGTAATACTCCACCATCGACTGGCGCAAGGCGGTGTTGTTGTACTCGTCTTGAGTGAGCAGGAAGGGCGTGACCACGTCGTTGTCACCTATCTTGGTGTGCACCACATACATGCCCGTCTCGGGGTCATACTCGACCGTGGTGGTGACGTTGCTTGGATTTTTCAAGTCGGTGGGCGACTGCACAAATTGCAGGTTGCCATAGTCGCCCGACACCTTGTCGGTCACAGGCTGGTGCAGGTCGGGGGCGTCTTTCTTCGATTTATTCTGGTTGTTGCCCACCGGCGTCACGGGCGGCTGGGTGACCTTTGACTCAAATTTGGCGTCCTGACCGGCAGCAACAAGCGCCCCTGCGAGATACATCACTATCACGCAGAGCACCGGGATTATAGATATGTTTCTTCGACGTTTGCTTGCCAACATCAGTAAGTTTCTATAAATTCACGCTTCAAGTTACACACACACGCAGCACGGTGGGCGCAATCACATCATTTTCAATGCCTTCCTTATGGCATCCTCAACACTCAGTTGAGGCTCTTTCATAAAGAGCTTCTGCAGCGCCTTTTGCGAAGCGGGCCGTGTGAAGCCAAGCATGAGCAGGGCGCTCAGAGCCTCGTCGTAAGCAGCACCGCTGGCCTGACCCATATCTATTAACGCATCGCCTCCCACTTTTATTTTATCCTTGAGGTCAACAATTATGCGCTGGGCAGTTTTAGCGCCTATTCCTTTCACGGCTTTCAGCATGGCGGCATTGCCGCTGGCGATGGTTTGCTCGAGGGTGGCGGGAGTGAGCGACGAGAGTATCATGCGCGCCGAGTTGGGGCCCACGCCCGAGACGCTGATGAGCTGCATGAACACCTCGCGCTCGCGCCGCTCCACAAAGCCGTAGAGCACATGGGCATCCTCACGTATCGCCTCATAGACGTAGAGCCGCGCCTCGCCCTGGGTGCCTTGTAGCTGGTTGTAGCTGGTGAGTGAAATGTTGATCATATACCCCACCCCGTGATTGTCGATCACCGCGTAGGCGGGATTCAGTTCGGCTATCGTGCCGCTTATGTAGTCTAGCATATTTTGTCGTGATTGAAAAGTGATGCAAATTTACATCAAAACACATATTTCCACAGCATTTGCAGTGTTAAAAAACAAGCGGCAGACCCATGATGAGGTTGACCAGGGCAGTGACGTCGGTCACGTTGAGCACCCCGTCGGCGTTCAGGTCGGCACGGCTGCTGTAGCTGGCATCGGCGGCGGCTCCTGCAATCAGGGCGGCTAGGCACGCCACATCGGTCACATTCACCAGGCCGTCGCCGTTCACGTCGCCATAGCTGTAGCCGCCTTGCATGTAGCGCAGGGCTGCGCCCACGTCGAGTTTGCCATATCCCCAGCGGCTGGCGTCGCCCTGGGTCACCCACTGGTCGCAACGCGCCGAGTGTTGCAAGATGCGCTTCACGTCGGCCACGCCCAAGCGAGGGTTGGCCTGCAGCATGAGGGCGATTGCGCCAGTCACCATGGGGGCCGACATCGAGGTGCCCACGTCTACGCCATAGGGGTAATCCACCCCGTTCACCGTAGCGACGGCAGTGAGCCACTTGTCGCTCACGGCCATCGTGCTGTCGTAGCGGCTATAGGCCGACACAAGGCACTGGCCCGGCGCCACCACCTCGGGGCGCATGATGCCGCGGGCGTCGGGACCGAAGGAGGAGAATGTGGAGATGTCGCCCACCGTGCCGCCCGACACCGCAGCATTGCTGCCCGAGAGCACGGGTGCCAGGGCGCGCGTGGTGTAGGAGCCCACCGAGATGCTGCTGTCGCCTGTCGCGAGGTCGCTTATCGTCATCGAGCAGTCGCCTGCCGTGTAGCCGGCCACGCCGAAATTCTGCATGCGGGTGTAGGAGTCGCTCCAGCCCATGAGTTGCTCGCCGGGAGCAGCCACATATTGCAAGCCGAGCACACAATTCCAGTCGACATAGCGGGCCTGATAGGCCACAATGGAGTGGAACTTGCCATTGTCCTCAACGGCCGATGCCATGGCCACATAGCCGGTGAAATACCGGGCAAAGGCTGTGTCGGTCTCGCTGGTGACCTGCGCGATGCTGTCGGCACTGGGCAGCAGGCTATAGAAGGGCGATGCATAGCGCACGGCGCCCGTGGTGACGTCGGTGACCACCACACGCACGGCATGGGCCGCCGAGTCGCCCGACCACATGCTCACGTAGCCCTGCACATTGCGCCCGCCATACTTGTTGCCCAGCAGGGTGCCCAGGGTGTCGGCGGCAGTAGTGAAGGACTTGTGCAGGCAGATGGGCACATTGCCGTCGTTGCCAGCCGAGAGCACGCATATTTTGCCTGACCCCGACACGTTCTCCATCACCTGGCACAGCAGCGAACTGCCGTCGTGAGCACCGTCGGCACCCGACAGACTCATGTTGACCACAGCCGGACGGCCCACGCTCGCGGCGTAGTTGAAGATATAGCGCAGGGAATTGGCGATGTTCACGTCGGTGAGCGCCGAGTCGGGCATGGCGCACGCCACCAGCTGGGCATCGGGGGCCACACCGCTGTAGCGGTTGCCTAGGTAGCTGCCTGCCGCAGTGGCCGTGGTGTGGGTGCCATGCACGCCGGGAGCGTCGGTAGTGAGCTGGGCGATGGCTTGCGGCGTCACGTAGTCGCTGCCCGGCAGTGTGTCGCCAGCTATAATGGGTGAAGTGCCCGTGGTGTCGGCAGGCATGTACACCCGCACGAAGCGGCTGCGGCCCGCACTGTCGAGAAAACTGATGTGGTTGAAGTCAAACCCCACATCAATCATGCCCACCACCACACCGCGGCCCGTGTAGGGCATGGCGAACCCCATGCCCTGCTGCGCCGAGTCCACATGGCTGTAGTAGCGGGCGCTGTCGTTGCACAGCCTCATGTGCTGCGCCAGGGCGATAGCGCGCACGCCAGGCATGGCGGCCAAGCCAGCCAGCGCCGTGGCAGGCACCTGGATGGTAGCAATGGAGTCGAATTGCGCCTGCACCCTCACACCGGACTGCCGCAAGCGGGCAATGGCAGCAGCGTCGCCCTTCACCATGGCAGTGACGAGCCCACAGCCCTGCCCCACCGCCTTGCGCAAGCCCTGCCGAGGAGCATCGTGCGTGCCCTGCCAGGCCACACCGCTCAGCGCGAGCTTGGTGCGGGCCGTGAAATTGCCGCCAACCGACAACACCGGCAGCAAGCAAGCCATCAATATATAAATCAACTTCTTCACAATGACAAACTTACTGAAAAATTCCCAATTTTCCATCCTCCCCGACATAAAATCGCAATTTCCCGAATTTGGCGTTGCACCAGCCCAAATCAGGAAAGAACAAACAATTAATTATCAATAAAATAGGATGTAACATTGTCGTGGGCCGGCACAAGACCGGCCCCTACAAGTCGGTTTTGCCATGGTCGATTTTGCCATAGTCGGTTTTGCCATGGTCGGTTTTACCATGGTCGATTTTGCCATGGTCGGTTTTGCCATAATCGGTTTTACCGTGGTCGATTTAAGCATGGCGGCGAAATCGCCATTGCCTTTGCCCGTGAGGAAGCCTCGTGGCGAGCGCTGCCACAGGCGCAAAAAAAATTCCGGCGAGCCATGAGGCCGCCGGAATTCGCTATATATAAAGGTGTAAATCTATGACGAATTACTTGCTGAGGGCGTCGATATATTTGGTCACAGTCTCGTTGCTGGGATCAAGCTCGTGCCAAGCGCGCAGATACTCAAGACCCTTGGCGTTGTTCTTGTTGTTGATGGCGCTGATGGCAAGATACTGATAAGCATATTGCAGCGAGGGGCCGAAGGCATTGACGTCGTTTTGAGCCTTGGCCAGTTCAACGTATTTCTCGGCAGTGCTCGTGGCAAGGCCCTTGCCGTTGGGATCGTTGGCGATTTGGAGCAACATCTTGCGATACACATAGGAGTAGTTGTCGGGGGCTGCATCCAGAGCCTTGTCGATGTAGTTGATGCCTTGGGTGTAGGCATTGGCCTTGTCTTCGGCAGTGGTGTTCTTGTCGGCAAACTGCTGATAGTAGATGTTGGCCATCATTGCGTAGTCCTTAGGCTCAACCTTGTCGCTAGCAAGCACCTTGCCGGCATACTTGAGAGCCTTGGCAAAGTCCTTGGCACCAGCGGCCTGAGTGGCGAGGCTGCGTGCGATCTCCAGGTTGTCGGGGTTGAGCTCGATAGCCTTGTCGTACATGGCAGTAGCGCCGTCGGCGTCGTTGTTCATCTCGCAAGCCTTGGCAAACATGAGATAGTCCTTCAGATTGTAGGAGCTGTTGTCGTTGGCGCGCAGGCCAAACATTTCCTTACCCACGTTGTAGGCCTCTTGCCACTTGCCCAGGTTCTCGAGGCTGTAGAGCATCAGGCGGTCGGCCACCACGCGATAAGAGCTGGTGGTGGGCACGCTGCCTTGCAGCTTGGCAGCCACGTCGTAGCAATCCTGGAACTTGTCGGCAAAGTAGAGCAGCTGAGCATAGCGGGCCTCATCCTTGGGGAAGTGGTTCTGCGTGCTGCTGATGTAGTTGCCATAGCGCTGAGCGGCCTCAACGAAGTCTCCGTGCTCGTAGAGCTTCTCGGCGAGCTGACGTTGCACAAGAGCCGAGTTAGGATTGGATTGAATGATGTCCTTGAGGCGGGCGATGGCCAGGTCGGGGTTCACCTTGAAATAAGTGTCGGCATATTTCACAGTTGCCTCGATGTTGCTGGGATCGTAGCCCATAGCTTGCTCATAGCTTGCCATGGAGTTGCCCCAATCCTGGTTGGCAAAGTAGATGTCGCCTTGAGCGATGTCGGCGTCAGGGCTGTTTTTGCCATACTTGCGTGCATTGGCAATGGCCTTGTCGATTTGCGAGCTGTATTTAGTGGGGTCGGCATAGAAGTAAGCGAGCGCAATTTTGCTCTCCACGCCGGCGTCCTTCTTGCCCAGGTTGCGGGCTTCCTTGAAGAGGTCCTCGGCAGCACCGCGGTTGCCCTTCTTGAGCAGCACAGCGCCCTGGCCAATGTAGTTGAGCGGATACTTGGCGTCGGCAGCGGCACCATTCTTGAAGTAGGTGTCGGCCTCATCCAGCTTGCCCTGCTTAAACTCGGTCATGCCGATGTAGTAGTCGATTTCAGCCTTGTCGGCAACCGAAGCCGAGTTGCGATCAAAGATTGTCTGAGCATTCTCGTAATCGCCAATGTTGTAGAAGTCTATACCATCTTTCACACCTTGAGCCGATGAGAAGATAGAAGCACCCATCAAGAGGGATGCGAATAAGAATTTAGCTTTCATCACTGTAATTTTTTATTGTTGTCGTTTTTTTTGTTTTATTCTCTCTCAATGTCGCGAGCGCAAGCCCAGGCGGCATGTATTAAAGTTATGAGTACAGGCGAGCATCACTGCACCTCGACGGTGCGCACGGGTTCGGCACCTGGCATGATGCCGGTCTGCAATATGATCTTCTGCCCGATGGTGCCGGTGAGGAACACATAGAAGCTGTGGTCGATGGTGCCCAGCGGCGAGGCGTCGATGGCAAATATCTTGCGGAAGAGCGGGTAGCTGCCGTCGTTGATGTAGGCTTGATAAGGGAGCACGCCATTCACCATGTCGTCGCGGCGCACCTTGAGCACCTTCACCTTGTTGGTGAAATTGATGAGGCGGGCGGTGGAGTCCTCCTGGTTGAGCTCGCTGTAGCGCTCCTCGGCCGACTTGGTGCTCTGGCCCATGTCGTCGGCAACCCAGCTCACGCCCACAAAGCCTATGGCGTTGTCATACTTGTTGACCGTCTGGAACACCTCGTCGCTCGACTTGGCCGAATACACGCGGAAGGGGAAGTCCTTGCCGCCCAGGAATTTATTTTTGATATAGTGTATCACGCCCGAGGCATTGCCGTCGAAGAGGAGCTTGATGCTGTCGTTGCGCACACGGGTGGGCACGATTTGGCCCCACTTGCGATACTTGCCGGTCACCAGGTCCTTGAGCTCGGTCATCGACAGCTCGTCGATGTCGCTATTCTTGTTGACGATGATGGCCACTGCGTCGACGGCAATCATGCGGCTGCGATAGGCGCGGCCCTGCTGGGCCAGGATGGTGCGCTGCTTGTCGGTGAGGTCGGTCGAGGTGATGATCAGGTCGACCTTCTCGTGCAGCAGCGAGTCGAGAGCGGCCCACTCGCTCATGTAGCGAGGCTTCACAAAGGCACCCGCATACTGATACTCAAACACATCGATTTCCTGCTCCAGTATGTTCTCAAACGACTCGTCGCAGTAGATGTGAGCCATGCCCTGGGTAGCGCCATTGGGCCGGTCGCTATACTTCTGGCACGACACCAGCACAGCTGTAGCAATGCCTGTGAGCAGCAATGCGCCAAATAATATTTTAAGATTTTGTTTCATTGTCGTGTACTCTTTTTATCAATTCTTCAACTTTGCGATGAGCATCGGTCTCGACCTCGTCGTCACTCTTGTCGTTGAGCCTGTAATAGTCTAAGCCCTTAAACTGGCGATAGCCTCGATATATTCCATATAGGCCAAAGACTACTGCAAATATCCACCGCAAGTAGTTGAATGGCGGCGTAACCAAGTTGAAAAAGTTTATTATCATTAAGTATGACATGCCGAAATACACCAGTATCATGAATATTCCAAAGAATATCCTTATACCCCGCATAATTCCACGGCCTGATAACTTCATTGCAATCAATTTAAATTTTTAATTCTTTCCTCTTAGACCATCGAGCAAACGCAAGGTTTATCGACGGCGGCAACAATATTTGCGCTTCAGTAGCTTATTTAATTTGTAAAATTACATATTTTTGGTCGAAAAAAACCACAATTGCACATTCAATTATAAAATCTTAACAAAACAATCGATTTCACTGGCTAGGCGGCAACGGCGGGTGTAGAAAAAGAAAGTCGCAAGTGGGTTGCACTTGCGACTTGTCTTGTGTATTGAAATCCCCCCCGATTGTGGGGAAATGATTGTACGATGTGTGTATTACTTCTGCAGCTTGAAGGTAACAGGAAGCGTGTACCACACGTTCACAGCGTTACCATTCTGACGACCAGGAGTGAACTTGGGCAGACTACGAACCACACGACGTGCCTCGTTGTCGCAGTCGGAGCTCAGAGAGCGCACGACCTTGACCTCGCCCACTTGACCGGTCTTCGTTACCACGAATTGCAGAACCACACGACCCTGGATGCCTTGCTCGGCAGCCATAGCAGGATACTGAATGTGGCTAGCAAGATATTTCATCAGAGCCGACTCGCCGCCAGGGAATTGTGGCGGCTGCTCAACCGACTGGAACACCTTGTTGTCATCCTCCTTGGGCTTCTCCTCGGGCACGGTCACAGCCACCTTCTGCTCAACCTTGGCAGTAGGAGCTGGAGTCTCCTTTGGAATCTCGGCGGTAAGGCCACCCAGGGTACCTTCTACGTTCTTGTTACTGATGGCGGCATCGTTCTGCTTCACCTCATCCTGTGTGGGAGGAGGCGTGGTCACTTTGTCGTCGGGCACAATCTTGAGCTCGGTCACTGCCTGCTGAGCAACTTCCTCAACCTCGGGTTGCTTTTCTTCTTCCTTGGGTTGCTCAATCTTCTGCTCCTCCTCCGACGACTCCTCTTCAGAAGCGCCGAAAGAGAACTCTTGAGTCTGTTGCTGGTTTTGCAGGGCCAGCTGGCGCTGTGCTTCCCAGTTCTGGTAAGCATTCCAAGCAAATACCAAGCAGGCTGCAATGATGAAGCCTATGATCATATAGAGCACTGCCTTGTTGTGACGCTGAATCGACGTGCGACGCAGCTGATAGGCACCGAAGTCCTTGTTCTTACCTTCAAATATAAGGTCACACCATTCTTTTGATGAAAGATCTACATCTTTTGACATAATCAATTACTTTTTAAAGTTCAACATAAAACCTAACACCAAAATCACTTCTTGCCAGCCGGTGGCAGCACGATGCCCTTCTTAGCCAGAGCAGTCGAGTCGTCCTTGCTGAGTGTCTCAATCTGGAAACGGGAGATGTTGTTGATCTGCATCTCATCGAGGATGGCAACCACGTCGCTGTAGCTAGCACGGCCCGTGGGCTTGATCATCACGATAGGTGGATGCAGGTCGTTGCGCTGACGTATCTTGGTGACTGCGACTTGATAGAGCGAGTCGTTGACCTTGTCGTCCCTGGCAAACTCTTGCTTTTCCCATTTTTTCTTCTCAACGGCAATGAGCTTCAGGGCTTCCTTGTTCTTGTCCATGAAGATAGAACGCAGATAGCTCATGTTCTTATTGTCGCCCGAGGTGATGCCCTTAGCTTCCTTGAAGTTGGACAAGTCGTTGACGTTAAGTTGACCTTCGTAATAGTAGAACTTCACGTCTTGTGGATTAGAGCGAGCACCGGTGCGCTCGTCGTCGGTCTCCTTGCCATCGATGATGATGGTGATGGCCTGCGACTCGGCTGCCTGGTTTTGGTTTTGCTCGGTCTTGCTGTCGTCGTTGTTGGTGGGCAGCGCAATCTTCAGCGTCTGAGACTTCAACATAGTGGTACACAACATGAAGAAGGTGATCAGAAGCATGTTCATATCGACCATAGGGGTAAAGTCGATTCGAGTATCAAATTTCTTTTGATGACTTAAATTTTTCTTTGCCATTATTGGTCCTCCTCCTTCTTTAATGCGGTCATCAACGTGAACTTGTTGCGGTTGATCGACTGCAGGTTGTTCATCACTACTTCAACCAGGCGGTATGGCGTGGTGGCGTCGGCCTTGATTGCAATACCCTTACCTTCTCTGATGTCTTGTGCTTCACCAGCATCCTCCATCACTTGCGACACGGCCTTCACCCAGTCTTGGAACTCGGTGGTCTTGCCGTTGTACTCGGTCATAGCGATAGGAATGCCTGGGCCATCCTTCAGAGCCTTGTCGCGCTCGTCGACGTTCATACTAAGCCATTGCTTCATATTTTTCATCGGCACGCCGAAACAGTTCATTTTAGAGAAGTCCTTCACCTCTTTGGCGGTGAGTGTCACGTGGTACTTTTCGCACATAATGCCCAGGGCATTCTTGCGCAGGTTTTCTGAAGACATCACAGTGGTGTCGACCGTACCCAGCAGCTCCATGTAGATTTGCCCCTTGGGGCTAACCAGCACGGTCATGAGTTTGGAATCGGGCACCTTGTCTTCAGAAACCGAAGTAGGCGTGATCACAGTCACGGGCTCCTTCTGAAGGAAAGTTGAAGTCAACAAGAAGAAAATCAGCAGAAGAACGGTAACGTCGGACATAGCCGTCATGTCTATGCGCGCGTCTTTTTTCTTTACTTTGACTTTTCCCATTGATTTTTATTACTTATAAAATTGATTGAATCTGTAAATCTTGAGATGAAACCTAATGATTATTTCTCGTGATTAGCAGCATAGGCGTTGACGATAGCGAAACCAAGCTCATCGACGGCGTAGGTCAGGTTATCGATCTTGTTGGTGTAGTAGTTATAAGCAATAAGGGCAAGAGATGCAGTTGCGATACCAGAAGCAGTATTCACAAGAGCCTCAGAGATACCGGTTGACAGTGCAGTCGAGTCGGGAGCGCCCGATTGAGACAGAGCCGAGAACGACTTGATCATACCCAGCACAGTACCGAACAGACCGAGGAGGGTACCCAGAGTAGTGAGGGTAGCGCAGATGGGCAGGTTCTGTTGCAGAGAAGGCATCTCAAGAGCGGTAGCCTCTTCGATTTGCTGTTGGATGATACCGAGCTTCTGCTCCTTGGGCAGTGGCGACTGCTCCATTTCTTTGTATTTTTGCAAAGCCGAGTAGACGATAGCGCCCACCGAGCCTTGTTGCTTGCGGCAAAGGTTCTCGGCCTCAGCAACGTTCTTGTTGTTGAGGGCTTTCTTCACATCGGCAACAAACTTGGTCTGGTTGCCTTTGCCACCAGCCTTGCTCAGGGCGAACCAGCGCTCAATGGCCAGGACGATCACAGTGAACAAGCAGGTGAGGATGATAGGTACCACGAAGCCACCCATATACATTGTACCGAGCAAGTTTTGCGGGGTGCTGGTAACGCCGGCTGGCATTGCCCAATGGCACAGATAGTTGCCTGCATCGCTGAACTTGAAGTTGCCACCATTTCCGAGACCGAAAATGTAGAAACATTCTGCCAGCACAAAGCAAATAACGATAACCCAGATGGCATTCTTAATACCCTTAACATCGCTGGTAACAGGTTTGTTGTTGTCAGCTTTTTTAACGGCCTTTGCAGGCTGAGCCTGTGGTTTAGGCTGCTGAGGAGCATTTGGTTTTGTAGCTTCCATAATTAAAAAATGAATAAAATGTTAAAAAAATTAATTAATTAAATAGTTATTAATTGTTAGTTGAATTTATCTTCTCTTTTTATCCTTCTCCACTGCCGCACGGTACTTCATTATTACATCGCTGCGGGGCCTTCAGAAACCCAAAGTGATTAATAAGCACCCACTTAGTGTGAAACATATCCAATCGGCGCGATTGTGGCCACAGAATAGTTCACAAAAAACAACGCAAATGTATTACTTTTATTTCAATAAAACAAAGCCGAGTCGAGATTTTAAGCCAAAAAACAATATTTTTTAATCATTTCTTTACTTGCAATCGATTTCCCGCAAGCGGCCATGCACAGGCGGGCTCAGCCAAATGGCGAGTGTGAAAAAAATGTTTTGCCGCGATTGCCGCGTGCGATAGTTTGAATTAGGCTTGCTAAATTTTGTGAATTTTGCTAACTTTGCCCAAAATATGCACATATAAATATTTAAACTATATAACTTCATGTCAACATTCAAGTTAAAAAAAGGCTACAACCTGAACCTTCAGGGAGGCATCACCACCAGCACCGTGGCCACAGCGCCCGCTCCAAGGCAATGCGCCGTTGTGCCCGACGACTTCTATGGTGTGATACCGCGTCTCGACAAGAAGGCTGGCGAGACGGTTGCCGCAGGCGAGCCTCTCTACCACGACAAGACCCACGAGGCCATCAAGGTGGTGAGCCCCGTGAGCGGCGTGGTGAAGGCTGTGAACCGCGGCGACCGGCGCAAGATTGAGTCGATCGTGATTGAGTGCGACGGCAGCACGGGAGTCATCAGGCACGACCCTGGGGCCGATGCCAAGGCCACCCTGCTCGAGTCGGGACTGTGGGCCATGATGCGCCAGCGCCCCTACGACATTGTGCCCAACCCCGACGTGGTGCCACGCGACATCTTTGTCACCTGCTTCGACTCGGCGCCCCTGGCGCCCAGCCTCACTACCGTGCTTGGCGACAAGCAGCAGTACATTAATAAAGGTGTAGAAGTGCTCTCGAGCCTCACCAGCGGCAAGGTGTATATGGGCTGCCGCCCCGATGAGGTGATCGAAGCCCCCGGGGCCGAGACCAACACCTTTGAAGGCCCGCACCCGGCAGGCAACGTGGGCGTGCAAATCAACAATGTGAAGCCCGTGAACAAGGGCGAGACGGTGTGGGCACTCGATGTGGTCACGCTGGCCCGCATTGGCGAGCTCTTCACCACCGGCACAGTGAGCTTCGACACCCTGGTCGCCGTCGACGGCTCGGAGGTGGTGACCCCGCAATATGTGAAAGCCACAATGGGATGCCCTGTGGCCGACCTGGTGGCTGGCAACATCGCCGACGACAACGGCAAGACCAAGCGCTACATAAGCGGCAACGTGCTCACCGGCACCCAGGTGGATGCCGCCACGGGATTTCTGCGCGCTCCCTATCGCCAGCTCACCGTGATACCCGAGGTAGACCACCCCGACGAGTTTATGGGCTGGGCCTCGCTCAGTCCCAAGAAGTTCAGCATCTACCGCGACTTCACCGGCTGGCTGCTGGGCCGCAACAAGAAGGCCGTGAAAATGGATGCCCGCATCCAGGGTGGCGAGCGCGCCATCGTGATGAGCGGCGAGTATGACCGCATGCTGCCCATGGACATCTATGCCGAATTCCTGATCAAGGCCATCATCGCCTTCGACATCGACAAGATGGAGCAGCTGGGCATCTACGAGGTGGCCCCCGAGGATTTTGCCCTGGCCGAATATGCCGACACGTCGAAGCTCGAGCTGCAGCGCATCGTGCGCGAGGGCCTCGACAAGATGAGGAAAGAAGTGGAGTAAAGCCACTTTGAAACAGTAAATTGAGTATTAAACTTTAAAGTAAAAATATAATAGTGAAAGCTCTTAAAAATTTCATGGACAAGATAAGTCCCACATTCCACGAGGGCGGCAAGCTGGCCAAGCTGCAGTCGGTATATGATGGAATGGAGACCTTCTTGTTTACGCCCAACACCACCTCACGCTCGGGTGTGCACATCCATGACGCCAACGACATGAAGCGCACGATGAGCACTGTGATTGTGGCATTGATACCGTGCCTGCTATTCGGCATGTACAACGTGGGCTTGCAGCACTACCTGGCGCTGGGCACAGCCGAGCACACAGGGTGGTTCACCATGTGGCTCTTTGGCCTGCTGGCCATGCTGCCCGTCATCATCGTGAGCTATGTGGTGGGCTTGGGCATCGAGTTCATAAGCGCGCAAATCCATCACAAGGAGATACAGGAAGGCTACCTGGTTACGGGCCTTCTCATCCCGCTCATTGTACCCATCAACACCCCGCTGTGGATGACGGCCATCGCCGTCGCCTTTGCAGTGATTTTTGCCAAAGAGGTGTTTGGCGGCACCGGTATGAATATATTTAATGTGGCGCTGGTGGCACGCGCCTTCCTCTTCTTCAGCTACCCGTCGAAGATGAGCGGCGACCTGGCCTTTGTCAAGACCAGCTCGGCCTTGGGATTTGGCGGCGGCACAGTGAGCGACGCCTTCTCGGGCGCAACGCCGCTGGGCCAGGTGGCCGCCAATGTGGGCGACACCCTGCAGCCGCTGCACGACGTGGCCGGCAACGCCATAGGCACAATGGACGCCTTCCTGGGCACCATAGCCGGCAGCCCGGGCGAGACCTCGATGGTGTGCATCCTGATAGGCGCCTTCATCCTGCTGCTCACGGGGGTTGCCTCGTGGCGCGTGATGGGCTCGGTATTTGCCGGCGGCCTGGTGATGGGCTTTATCGCCCACGCCTGCGCCACCCCCACCTACCCCGCCTCGATGCTCGACCCGCTGGCACAGCTGTGCTACGGCGGCTTCGCCTTTGCGGCAGTGTTTATGGCAACCGACCCGGTGACGGGCGCCCGCACCCACACGGGCCAGTACATATATGGCTTTTTGATAGGCGTGATCGCCATCTTGATACGCGTGTACAACGGCGGCTATCCCGAGGGAGCCATGCTGGCCGTGCTGCTCATGAACGCCTTTGCACCGCTCATCGACCACTGCGTGGTGAGCGCCAACATCAATCGAAGACTCAAACGTGCCTCGCGCACCGCTAAAGAATAAAGGAGGAGGAACAGAACTATGAACAGAAACAGCAACACTTATCAAATCCTTTATTCGGCCATCATGGTCATCGTGGTGGGCGCAGTGCTGGCCTTTGTGTACATGGAGCTCAAGCCCAAGCAAGACGAGAACCGGGCCAACGACACCCGCTCGCAAATATTGAGCGCCATCCATGTGGCTCCCCAAGAGGGCCAGGTGGGCGAGGCCTTCAACAAGTATATCGTGAAGCAATACTTGGTCGACGCCCAGGGCAATGTGACCGACAGCTCGGCCAATGTGGCCTTTAACGTCGACATGAAAGCCAACGTGAAGCTGCCCGCCGCACAGCGCAAGCTGCCCGTGCTGGTGAGCCGCCTCGACGACGGCAGCATGAAATATGTGATACCCATGTATGGCGCAGGCCTGTGGGGCCCGATATGGGGCTACGTGGCAGTCGATGCCGACGGCAACACGGTGTATGGCGCCAACTTCTCGCACGAGAGCGAGACCCCCGGCCTGGGAGCCCGCATCGCCGAGCAGCCATTCCAAGACGAGTTTAAGGGCAAGCACCTCTATGCAGGCGGCGCCTTCAAGAGCGTGGCCGTGATGAAGAAAGGCCAGAAGACCCCAAGCGGCGGCGAGCAAGTCGACGCCCTCTCGGGTGCCACCATCACCAGCCGCGGCGTGTCGACCATGCTCAACGACTGCCTTGCCCCCTACGACCCGTTCTTCAAGAAACTTCAAGGTAAAACCGCTAAATAAAATAAGCACATACTATGTTGTTATCAAAGAAAAACAAAGAAGTACTATTCAACCCGTTCTCCAAGGACAATCCTGTGCTTGTGCAGATACTGGGCATATGCTCCACACTAGCGGTTACCGTCAACCTGGAGCCCGCCATCGTGATGGGCATCTCGGTGACGGCAGTGCTGGCGTTCAGCAACGTCATCATTTCGCTCATACGCAACACCATCCCCACCACAATACGCATCATCGTGCAACTGGTGGTGGTGGCAGCCCTGGTGATCATCGTGCAGCAATTCCTGGTGGCCTACGACTACGACGTGTCGAAGCAGCTCTCGGTCTTCATAGGCCTCATCATCACCAATTGCATCTTGATGGGCCGCCTCGAGGCCTTCGCCATGAGCAACAAGCCGTGGCCCGCCTTCCTCGACGGCATAGGCAACGGCCTGGGCTACGCCATCATCCTGGTGATCGTGGCCTTCTTCCGCGAGCTGCTGGGCAGCGGCACCATCCTGGGCTACCAGGTGATACCGCAGTGGTGCTACGACCACGGCTACATGAACAACGGCCTCATGATACTGCCTCCCATGGCGCTCATCGTGGTGGCTTGCCTCATATGGGTGCACCGCGCCCACAACAAGGACTTGCAAGAAGAGTAAGCAAGTGTAACAACCATATAAATATCAACACATCACACGACAATGGAAGAATTAAATCTATTTGTAAAGTCAATATTTGTTGACAACATGATTTTTGCCTACTTCTTGGGAATGTGCTCATTCTTGGCCGTTTCCAAGAATGTGAAGACGGCACTGGGCCTGGGCGTGGCTGTTACCTTCATGCTGGTAGTGACCATCCCGCTCAACTACTTGCTCGACAAGTATGTGCTGCAGCCAGGAGCCATGCGGTGGCTCTCGCCGGCACTGGGCGGCGTCGACCTGAGCTTCTTGGGCCTGATCATGTTTATCGCGGTCATCGCCTCGGCCACCCAGCTGGTGGAGATGGCCGTCGAGAAATTCTCGCCCTCGCTCTACAACGCGCTGGGCATCTTCTTGCCGCTCATCGCCGTGAACTGCGCCATCCTGGGATGCGCCCTCTTCATGCAGCAGAAGGACTTCGGCAGCGTGTGGACAGCCACCGTCTACGGCGCCGGCAGCGGCATAGGCTGGCTGCTGGCCATCGTGGGCCTGGCCGCCATACGCGAGAAGCTGGCCTACAGCAACGTGCCCAAGCCACTGCGTGGCATAGGCATCACATTCATAATTACTGGTCTCATGGGCATCGCCTTCATGAGCTTCCTGGGCATTAAATTAGGATAAGAAAACTACAATGATACTGATAGCAGAAACAAGCGTGAGTCTGACCGTGTTGAGCAGCGCGGCAATATTCCTGGTAATCACCCTGCTGCTCGTGATCTTGCTCTTGGTAGCAAAGCACTATCTCGTGCCCTCGGGCAAAGTGCACATCATCGTGAACAACGGCAAGAAGGACCTGGAGGTAGAAACCGGCTCCTCGCTGCTCAACACGCTGCACGGCCAGGGCGTGATGCTCTCGAGCGCCTGCGGCGGCAAGGGCAGCTGCGGCCAGTGCAAGGTGCAAGTGCTTGAGGGCGGCGGCGAGATACTGCCCACCGAGACCGTGCACTTCACCCGCAAGCAGGTGAAGGACCACTGGCGCCTGGGGTGCCAGGTGAAAGTGAAAGACAACCTCAAGATACAGGTGCCCGACTCGGTGCTCTCGGTCAAGGAGTGGGAATGCACCGTGATAAGCAACAACAATGTGTCGTCGTTTATCAAGGAGTTTAAGGTTGCCCTGCCTCCGGGCGAGCACATGGACTTCATACCCGGCTCCTACGCGCAAATCAAGATCCCGGCCTACGACTGCATCGACTACGACAAAGACATCGACAAGTCGCTCATAGGCGAGGAGTACATAGGCGCATGGAAGAAATTCAACATCTTCTCGCTCAAGGCTCACAACCCCGAGGAGACCACCCGCGCCTACTCGATGGCCAACTACCCCGACGAGGGCGACATCATCACCCTCACCGTGCGCATCGCCACCACCCCATTCCTGCCACGCCCCCAAGTGGGCTTCCAGAATGTGCCCACCGGCATCGCCTCGAGCTACATCTTCTCGCTCAAGCCAGGCGACAAGGTGATGATGAGCGGCCCCTACGGCGACTTCCACCCCAACTTCACCTCGGGCAAAGAGATGATATGGATAGGCGGCGGCGCCGGCATGGCCCCGCTGCGCAGCCAAATCATGCACATGCTGCGCACCCTGCACTGCCGCGACCGTGAGATGCACTTCTTCTACGGCGCCCGCGCCCTCAACGAGGCCTTCTTCCTCGAGGACTTCTGGGAGCTCGAGAAGGAGTATCCCAACTTCCACTTCCACCTCTCGCTCGACCGCCAGGACCCCGCAGCCGACGCCGCCGGCGTGAAATACTACACCGGCTTTGCCGTGAACTGCGTGCGCGACACCTACTTCAAAGACCACGAGTCGCCCGAGGACTGCGAGTACTACCTGTGCGGCCCGCCCATGCTCATCAAGACGGTGACCGAGTATCTCGACAGCCTGGGCGTTGACCCCGAGAGCATCATGTACGACAACTTCGGGTAAACCGCCCGATACTGCACATCGCACCAATCGAGTAGGAGGTAAACACTAGTCATAGGTGCTTATCTCCTACTTTCGTGTTT
>OMUK01000111.1 GCA_900314215.1 uncultured Prevotellaceae bacterium | reverse complement strand
TGCCCATCATCGTGCTCAACCCCAGCGTGGTCAACTACAAGTCGCTCTTCCAGTATCATCTCGAGCCCGAGGTCTACAGCATCATCGAGGCCCGCGAGCTCATCAAGGAGGGCGAGAAATACGGCGCCCGTAACTTCCCGGTGCACATCAAGCTCGACACCGGCATGCACCGCTTGGGATTTATCAAGGAGCAACTGCCCGAGCTCATCGACTTGCTGCACAGCCAAGACGTGATCAAGCCCGCCTCGATGTTCTCCCACCTGTGTGTGGCCGACGAGCCTGAGCAAGACGCCTACACCCACATGCAACTCGACTACTTCAAAGACTGCACCGAGACGATACAGGCAGCCTTCAGCCACCACATCACGCGCCACATCCTCAACACCACGGGCATTGTGCGCTTCCCCGATTATCAATACGACATGGTGCGCATCGGCATAGGCCTCTACGGCATCAAGACCACCTGCGACGGCAGTGAAGACTCGCTCAAACCAGTAGCCTCGCTGCACTCCATCATCATCTCGATGAAGGACTGGCCCGCCGGCACCACAATAGGCTACGGCCGCCACGGCCTGCTCAAGCGCCAGTCAAGGATTGCCACGGTGACCATAGGCTACGCCGACGGCTACGACCGCCACTTCGGCAACGGCCATGCCCAGATATGGGTGAACGGCACACTGTGCCCCACGGTGGGCAACGTGTGCATGGACGCCGTGATGGTCGACGTGACCGAGGCACAGTGCCAGGTGGGCGACCGGGTGGAAATATTCGGGGAGCACATCCCCATCGAGCGGCTGAGCGAGGCCCGCGACACCATCCCCTACGAGATACTCACCAGCATTTCGCCCCGCGTGAAGCGCGTGTACTACCGCGAGTAGTAAATGATTAAGACATAGAGAAAGAAAAAATATTAACATAGTGATGAAATTCATTTCTAAGTTATTGCTACTGCTCACAGCCGTGATAACTGTGAACGCCAATGCCGACACGTTCAGCGCTAGCGGCATTTTCTACAAGACCACCGGCGCCAGCACGGTGGCCGTGGCCGCCGTGCCACAAAATGTGAACACCATTTATAAGGGCATCTACATCATTCCCGAGCAAGTGTACTACGACGGCGTGAACTACAAGGTGACCAGCATTGCCGACAGCGCCTTCTGCCACAGCCTTGCCACCGAGGTGCAACTGCCCAACTCGGTGACCGCGATAGGCAAGTTTGCCTTTGCCTACGACGAGGACCTCAACAGCATCACCCTGCCGCTGCACCTCAAGCAGGTGTCGCAGTCGATGCTGGCTGGCACCAATCTGGTCAACATAGCCGTGCCCGAGGGCGTGAAAGTGATCGACCAGGGCGCCTTCCAATCGTGCGGCCAGCTGCACACCGTGCTGCTGCCCAGCACCACCACTACAATCCAGGCCTATGGCTTCAACAACTGCCACAACCTCTACGAGATATACTGCGCAGCCCCCACGCCGCCCACTGCCACCGGCTGGGCCATATTCTTGGGACTGAGCAACATCGACGTGATTGTGCCCGACGACGAGGCAGTGGCTGCCTACGCCAAAGACCCCGTGTGGGGCAACGACTCCACCTTCCGCCTCTATCCCAACGAGGACTTGAGTGTGACCATGAGCAATGCCCTGGAGCAGTACAACGACAGTTACATGCGCCTCGACCTGGGCAACAACCTGGGCTATAAGATTTATGCCGGCGACGACCTGATTGCCTACACCGCTGCCGACCACTACTACCTGCCCATCACAGCACAGCCCACGCAATACACCATCTATCCCACCACCGGCATGGGCAATGACGCCGACCCCATCACCGTGACCGTGCAGCCCACCGCCGCGCCACAGATTGAGGAGGACCTGAACGAGTGGAAACCCGTGATACTGGCCCGCGACGGCGTGATCTACATCACCGGCGACAACCACGGCACGTGGACCCGCATCTACGACTGCTACGGGCAACTCTACTATGAGCGCCCGTCGAACGACGGCGAAATCGAGGGTCTGCCACGCAACAAGGTCTACATCGTGGTTGTGGGCAAGACTGTGAAGAAAGTGTTCTTATGATCAACCGCGACGACGAGAAATACATGCGCCTCGCCATCAAGGAGGCCGAGGAAGCCATGCGCCACGACGAGGTGCCCATAGGCGCCATCGTCGTGAGCCACGGCCATGTGATAGCCCGCGGCCACAACCTCACCGAGACGCTCACCGACGTCACCGCCCATGCCGAGATGCAAGCCATCACCTCGGCCGAGACCTACCTGGGCGGGAAGTACCTGACCGACTGCACCCTCTACGTCACCGTGGAGCCGTGCCTCATGTGCGCCGGAGCGCTGGGCTGGGCCCAGGTGCAGCGCGTGGTATATGGCTGCGACGACCCCAAGCGCGGCTACCACACCTATTGCGAGCGTCCCTTCCACAAGAAGACTGTGGTAGAGGGCGGGGTGCTGGCCGAGCAATGCGCCGCCCTCATGCAAGACTTCTTCAAGAAAAAACGATAATTAACTCTATACCCCTGCCCGCTGGGCAGGAAACATAAACTACAAGGACAATGAAACATATCAATATCATCCTATTGCTGCTGGCCGTGCTGCTGAGTTGCCCGGCAATGTGCACCCAGGAGAATGTGACCACCCAGGTGGCAACCGTGTATCGCCCGCAGGCCGACACCATCGAGGTGTATAGCGCCAAGATGAAGCGCAACATCAAGAATGTGGTGGTGGTGCCCATGCAATACTACGCCGGCCCCAAGGACCAGCGCTACCCCGTGCTCTACCTGCTGCACGGCGCCTGGGGCTGCTACAGCGACTGGCCCAAGAAGGCCAACCTGGAGCAACTCTCGAGCCAGTACAACGTGATCATCGTGTGCCCCGACGGGCAGGACAGTTGGTACTTCGACTCGCCTATCGACCCCAAGATGCAATTTGAGACCTACGTGAGCAAGGAGCTCGTGAGCTATATCGACAGCCACTACCGCACCTATGCCACGCCGCTCATGCGCGCCATCAGCGGCTTGAGCATGGGCGGGCACGGAGCCCTGTGGCTGGCCTGGCGCCACCCCGACGTCTTCAACTCGTGCGGCTCGATGAGCGGCGGCGTCGACATCACCAAGTTTCCCGGCAAGTGGAAGATACCCGACCGCCTGGGCAAATATGAGGAAAACAAGGCAGTGTGGGCCGAGCACTCGGTGATCAACCTGGTGCCCACCTTGAAGCCTGGGCAAAACATCATCATCGACGACGGCCGCGACGACATCTTCTACGAGGTGAACTGCAACCTGCACGACGCCCTCTTGAAGCAAAACATACCCCACGACTTCACCATACGCCCCGGCAAGCACACGTGGACCTACTGGGTGAACTCGCTCGACTACCACATGCTCTTCTTCAGCAAGGCATTCAAAGCCAATGCCGCCAAGATGCAAGAAGAGAAGAAATAAAAGCCTGATTTTAAGCGATGAGAGCTGAGTCGAGTGTCGTGATTCCGCCCCTGGGACAGAGTCTGCCGGCGGCCAGCATCGCCGGGGAGCTCAACGAGGCCCTCGCTGCTTGCCATGCCGCCGTGGTGGTGGCGCCGCCCGGCGCGGGCAAGTCGACCCTGCTGCCACTCACCATGCTCGGCGCCGTGGGCGATGGGCGCATCATCATGCTCGAGCCGCGACGCATCGCGGCCCGCCAGGTAGCCATGCGCATGGCGCAGTTGCTGGGCGAGCCCGTGGGCCAGACTGTGGGCTACCAGATACGCTTTGAGCGCCGCGTCACGGCACGCACCCGCATCGAGGTCGTGACCGAGGGCATCCTCACCCGCCGCATGACCAGCGACCCCACGCTCGAGGGCGTGAGTTGCGTCATCTTTGATGAGTTTCACGAGCGCAGCCTCTCGACCGACCTGGCATTCTGCCTGGCCCGCCGCATCAAGGACCTCATTCGTCCCGACCTCAACCTGGTGGTCATGTCGGCCACCATCTTCACCGCAGCCATCTGCCAAGCTATCGGCGCTAGGGAAATCAGTTGCTCGGGCAAGATGTATCCCGTGACCACCGTGATGGCCAAGGAGGACACCGACCCTGCACAGGTTGCCGAGACCGTGGCCGTGGCTGTGAGCCGCGCCCACCGCCAGCACGAGGGCGACATCCTCGCCTTCCTGCCAGGGCAGGCCGACATTGTGCGCTGTGCCGAGCTCTTGGGCGAGAGCCTGGCGCCCACCGCGATATGTCCGTTATACGGCAACCTGAGCATCGAGCGCCAGCACGCCGCCATAGCCCCGTCGCCGCCAGGGCAGCGCAAGGTGGTGCTCGCCACGCCCATTGCCGAGACCTCGATCACCATCGAGGGCGTGCGCGTGGTCATCGACAGCGGCTACTACCGCCAGCTCGTCTACGACCCTGCCAGCGGGCTGAGCCACCTGGAGACTGTGCGCATCAGCCACGACATGGCCCGCCAGCGTGCTGGCCGTGCCGGCCGTGTGGCACCAGGCACCTGCTACCAACTGTGGACCCCTGCCACAGCCCACCGCATGCGTCAGCAGCGCCAGCCCGAGATCGTGGGAGCCGACCTCACCCCCATGGTGCTCGACATCGCCGCCTTTGGCGAGACCAGCATCCAAGAGCTGCCCTGGCTCACCCCGCCTCCCGAGGCCAGCGTGCGCGAGGCCACTGCCCACTTGCGCCTGCTGCACGCCATCGATGCCCGAGGGCAAATCACACCCCTGGGCCGCAAGATGGACACACTGCCATGCCACCCCCGCATCGCCCGCATGATACTGCAAAGCGACCAAGCCAGCCAGAAGGCCCTGGCCTGCGACATCGCCGCCCTGCTCGAGGAGAAGGACGTGATGGACCCCACCCTGGTGCACACCGACTTGCAGGCGCGCGTCGCCGCCCTGCGCGATGCCCGCCGCAGCAGGCACACCGGCCGCTGGGGACGCATCGCGCGGGTAGCCGCCGAGTATGCGCGCATGGCAGGCGTCGGTACCGACAATGCCTACACAAGCGGCGAGCAGATAGGCGCCCTGGTGGCCACGGGCTATCCCGAGCGCGTGGCCCAGGCCGTGGGCAATGGCGGCACCTATCGCCTGGCAAGCGGCGGCACGGTGACACTTGACCCCGCCGACCCGCTCGTGGGCCACCCGTGGCTCGCCATCGCCTCGCTCTATGCAGGCTCCCGCGGCCACGGCAGGGTGTTTCTTGCCGCCCCTGTCGACATCGCCGACATCCAGGACCTCACCACCTGGCGCGACAATGTGACCTGGATCACCCACCAAGGCGGCATCGTGGCCCGCCGCGAGCAAAACCTGGGCCAACTCGTGGTGCAGACCAAGCCCCTCGACGCAGCGGCCACCCTTGGCCCCGACCGCCTCACAAGCACCATTCTCGCCGCCGTAGCCAAGGAGGGCCAGAGCCTGCTCGACTGGACCGACGAGGTGAAGACCCTGCAATTGCGCGTGGCTCTCGTGGCCGGGTGGCACCCCGAGCTGTCGCTGCCCGACCTCTCCACCCAGCACCTGCTGCAGCACCCCGAGGCGTGGCTGCCGCCCTACCTGAACAAAGACGGGCACATCATGACCACCGTGGCCGAGTTGCGCAAAATCAACCTCGCCGAGGCGCTGTGGAGCATCCTCACCTACCCGCAACAGCAGGCCGTGACCCGCCTGGCACCCATGCGCATCACGGTGCCGTCGGGCCGGCAAATCAAGGTGAGATACCGCGTGGGCACCGACGTGCCCGTGCTCAGCGTGAGGCTGCAGGAATGCTTCGGCATGACCGACACACCCTGTGTCGACGGCGGCCGCGTGCCCGTGCTCATGGAGTTGCTGAGCCCCGGCTTCAAGCCCGTGCAGCTCACCAGCGACTTGCGCAGCTTCTGGACCACCACCTACTATGAGGTGCGCAAGGAATTGCGCCGCCGCTACCCCAAGCACGCCTGGCCCGAAGACCCCTTGCACTACACCCCCGCGCCACGCCGTCGCTGACACCGAAATTTGGCATTTTGTCACTTTTTTGACAAATAATTCGATTTAGTATTGCGTGATTTCCCAACTTTATTAGTATCTTTGCGATATACAATTACATTTTGTCAAAAAACAAAACAACTGTCACACATAGCCAAATCGTATGAAAACCCAACGGCCCAAAATACTGATTATCTACACTGGCGGCACCATAGGCATGATCGAGGATGTGGTGAAGCACACCCTGCAACCCTTTGACTTCTCCCATCTCATCGACAACGTGCCCAAGGTGAAGATGCTCGACTACGACATCGACAACATCCAGTTTCACCCGCCCATCGACAGCTCCAACATGAGCCCGCGGCACTGGAAAGAGATTGCCAGCGCCATCGAGAAACACTACGACGACTACGACGGCTTTGTGGTGCTCCATGGCACCGACACCATGGCCTATACAGCCTCGGCCCTGAGCTTCATGCTCGAGAACCTGAGCAAGCCCGTGATCATCACCGGTTCGCAGCTGCCCATAGGCGAGGTGCGCACCGATGGCGAGGAAAACCTGATCACCGCCCTGCAAGTGGCTGCCGCCACCGACCGCAACGGCGTGGCCATCGTGCAAGAAGTGGCCATACTCTTTGAAAACCACCTGTGGCGCGGCAACCGCAGCACCAAGATGAGCGCCGACAACTTCAACGCCTTCAAGAGCAACAACTATCCCGAGTTGGCCAGGATAGGCCTGGGCATCACCTTCCACCCCGAGGTCCTGTACCACGCCACCTCGCCGCGTGGGCTCAAGGTGCGCTACGAGATGGACCCCAACGTGATGGTGCTCACCCTGCACCCCGGCATCACCGAGGGCACCCTGCGCTACCAGCTCAACACCCCCGGCATCAAGGGCATCGTGCTGCGCACCTATGGGGCCGGCAACTGCCCCAGCGAGCCCTGGTTTCTCAACCTCATCCACGAGACCACAGCGCGCGGCGTGGTGATTGTGAACGTAACGCAATGCGTGAATGGCGGCGTGAACGACACCCTCTATGAGACCGGCAGCCAGCTCAACCTGAGCGGGGTGATAAGCGGCCACGACATCACCTGCGAAGCCGCCCTCACCAAGCTCATGTATCTCTTCGGCCTGGGCCTGAGCCCCAAGCAAGTGAAGCAGTGCATGAATTGTGCCCTGCGCGGCGAGGTCTCCCTGTGATTTCGACAGGAGCGCTCCCCTATCAATTAACAATTTATCTAAAATTTATCTAAAAATGCTGTTAAAATGTGGCATTTTTAGTGCAGAATTGTTATTTTCGCAGAATTATATGGGGCCACTGCGCTCGCTTAATATCGAAATCAATGAAGCCGATAACCAACATATTACTCATCATAGCTCTCATCTGCTACATTTTCCTGCCCTTTCAGGCCATAGAGCCGTCGGGGGCCATGTCGGGGTGGCAGTTCACTGCCAGCTTGATCACGCGCAATTTCAGCATCGTCAACACGCTATTTGCCCTGGTGCCATTCATCGCCTGCTTTGGCGCGATAGGCTTCAACTGCATGAAGCACCGCTACTGGGGGCTCATAGCCGGGCTCTTCATTCTGGGCGGAATATGCTTCTACATGTGGGCCAACACACCACTGCAAATGCCCCTGCCCGACGACCCCGAAGTCGTGGCCGACGTGCCCCAAGAGGGCGCCCCGGTGAAAGGTGTGGCAGCAGGCTACTACGTGAGCTACGCCCTCATGTGGCTCTCGCTCGTGTCGTGCATCATCTCGCTCATGCCCTTCAAGTTCAACACCGTGCTCGAGAAGCAGATCGACGACTCGTGGGAGCGCGGCCTCAGCCGCAGCCGCCAAGAGCTCAACAAGGTGGGCAAGGAAATCAACCAGGAGTTCTCTCACCTGGAGAGCCGCACCCGCAAGGCCAAGGCCAAGCCGCAGATGCCACAACCGGGCACCCAGCCCAGCATCCCAGCCGCCGAGCCAAGCCGCGGTTATGCGCCCGACCCCGATGCCCAGCCCACCCAGCCTCGCCGACAAGAAAACCCGGCCGACTACATGCCGCCCGGCAGCCAGCCCATCGACGACAAGCCAGCCGCCACGCCGCCACCCTTCAAGGCCGACGACAACGACGACGACAACCCCGATGCCGCCTACATGCCCAAGGGCGACTACCAGCCCTAGCCAATAGCACCCTGCCACCTGCCCGCAACATTCACGCGGGGTCGCATGGCCACGAGGGCCGCGCCCTGCCAGTTTCGATACAACCCCATATTTATTTTACCTTATTACACACAACATAGGGGCTGGGAACGTGATGGTCCCAGCCCCTGTGTTGTGGTGGCCCAGGTCGTCATGCCTGCGCTAGCTGGCAGTGTGTGAGGAAGCGGCCTGGGCGTGGTAGCTATATTACTTCACCTGCTTGGCAGCTGTGGTAGAGCCGTCGGTGTAGCGGGTGAGCACGATGTTGACGCCGCTGAATGGCACGGCGCTCTTCTGGCCGGCGAGGTTCACATAGGTGACGCCTGCCACAGTCTTGGCACTGTTGACGACGTTGACACCCGTCAGCTTGGTTTGGTTCACTTGAATGGTGGTGGATGCGCCATAGCTCATGAGGTCGAAGCTGAGCGCGCGCTCCACTACCGACGAGTGGGCGGTGAGGGTGAGCTGCTTTCCTTGCGCCGTCACCGACAGCCAACTGAGCTCGGCAGGTTTCGAGCCAAGATTGTAGCGGTCGCCGTCGTAGACGATCCACCACTTGCTGCAATCCACGGGCGACTGCACATTGAACTTCTGGGTCCCGCCATCGGTCGTGAAGTTCAAGGTTGCGGTGTCGGGCTTGAGGAAGTTGTAGTAGCCCATGAGGCTCATGTAGATTGCGTTGCTGTAGTCGCGCAGAGCATCGGAGGCCTTGTACCACGTGTCAAACTTGCGGCCGTTGCTCTCGATGTGGAACT
>OMUK01000125.1 GCA_900314215.1 uncultured Prevotellaceae bacterium | reverse complement strand
GCGGGACTCAGATTTCTTTTGTAATTTTGAGGTCCGGTCGAGTGCTTGCGCACCGTTCGAACGTATTTGGTCAAGTGGTTCAATTTCAATCATAACTTTCTGATTGTCAACTATAAAGTTACGAAAAATTGGCCATTTGGCCAATTTTTTAAACCGCTTATTTTCCTGATTTTTAAGAAATTAGATTGCAGCACGTCCACTTTCTGCGACTGCCAAAAGCAATGGGGAAAAGCCATGAATCGGGCGGGAAAAACCGTCCGGACACCCGCTATAAAATAATCTTAATTTTGACAGGCCAAAGCAATCTTAAATGAAAGAGCCGTGCCCTCTCAATCACAAAATTGAAAAATAGTTGCAGAAAAACTTGATTATTTATAAAATTGTTTCTAAATTTGAAACACAATTTAAATCTTTTAATATGATTGCTCACATAAAACCTGAGGAACCCCACGATATCCAGTCTCTTGATGAGCACAGGAAAAACGTTGCCGAGCTCGCCGCGCGTTTTGCTTCGACTTTCGACAGCAAGAGCTTTGGCTATGTGCTTGGCTGGTTTCACGACAAAGGGAAGGAACGTGATACTTTCCAAAACTACATTCGTCTGGTTAATGGACTCCAGCCCATGAGTAACGCTACTGAACCACATGAGCACGCCTATGTGGGTGGCCTTGTGATAAGCAAGTTGTTGAATAGTGGGCTTTTAGCCAATATTGTCATGGGGCACCATCGTGGCCTTTACGACGAGGATGAGCTGAAAGCAAATCTGAAAAAAAAGACGATCCCGCCCGAGATTAAGCGAGAGCCATTGCCCATTCAACCCAGGTCGCCGCATCTACAGCTCTCGAGGGAAGATATGCATCACTACGTGCGCATGCTGTTTAGTTGCCTGGTCGATGCCGATTTTCTCGACACCGAGCAATTTATGCAGCCCGAGCAAGCCCAGCTGCGTGGGCGAGGCGAGAGCCTGCCTGTGCTGCTCGACAAGCTCGAGGCACGTCTTGCTCGGTTTAAGGCCAACAGTGCCGATAGTGAGGTGAACCGCGTGAGAAACTATGTGCAGCAACTGTGCCGCGAGAAGAGTGACCAACCCTGCGGGGTCTACTCGATGACGGTGCCCACCGGCGGTGGCAAAACCTTGTCGTCGGTGCTATGGGCGTTGCGTCATGCCATTCACAACGGGCAAAGCCGCATCATCATTGCCATTCCCTATACCAGCATCATAACCCAGACGGCGGCTACATTGAAATCGATACTGGGTGAAAACAACGTGCTGGAACACCATTCAAATGTAGAGTTCAATGCCGACATGAATGATGATCAAGTTAAAGCCTTGCAACTGGCTATGGAAAACTGGGATTATCCCATCGTGGTGACCACCAATGTGAGGCTCTTTGAATCGATGTTTGCCAATAGGCCCTCGGCTTGTCGCAAGTTGCACAATATTGCAAATAGCGTCGTTATCCTCGATGAGGTGCAAACGCTCCCTGCCAAGTTCTTGCTTCCAATTGTGGATTCTTTGAAGACCTACAACAAGCTATTCGGTGTCTCAGTCTTGCTCACCACAGCGAGCCAGCCTGTGCTTGAAGGCTTGATACCTGGTTGCAACCCGCGGGCAGAATTCAAGGGCTTTGACCGTGTGACCGAGCTCATTCCCGCCACATCCCGACTTCACGACAAACTGCGCCGTGTGAAGCTCTCGATCAATGACACCCGCCTGAGTTATGGCGACATAGCGCGCGAGTTGTGCCGGCACAAGCGCGTGCTGTGTGTCGTAAACACGCGACGCGATGCCCAAGAGATTTTCAAGCTACTGCCCGATGAGGGCGTCACCTTGCACCTCTCGCGCATGATGTGCCCCGACCATGTGAATGAGACAATCAAACGCATCAAGGCGGCTCTAGCAGACGACTCGTGCGAGACCATAAGAGTGGTTGCTACGCAGCTTGTCGAGGCCGGTGTCGACATCGATTTCCCCGTAGTGTATCGCCAAGAAGCCGGGCTTGACTCGGTGTTGCAGGCCGCAGGCCGTTGCAATCGTGAAGGGAGATTGAAATTGGGCACCACCCATGTGTTTAGCCTTGACCACCCACTTCCCCGGGGCGAAATAAGCGACGCCAACAATGCCCGTCTGGCACTGCAGGGCGTGAGCGACTGGTTTGACCCGCAGGTCATGACCAACTACTTCAGGCAATTCTACTGCCGCAAGGAGACCTTCGACCTGCAAGGAATGAAAGGCTTGCTCTATGCCCCACGTGATATCCAATTTGAGACCGCTGCCCAGCAGTTTCACCTCATCGAGAATGAGGGGCGCACTGTTGTCGTTGTGTGGAAAAACAGCATGGAACTTGTCGCTCAGCTCAGGTCGCAAGGCCCTAGCTATGGCTTGATGAAAAAGCTGGCAAAATATAGCGTAAACGTCTCAGAACGCGATTTTAAGGCTTTAATGAGCATTGGGGCTGTGAGAGATGAGCAAGGCGTATATGTTGTCGACCAAGAAGTGCAATATGACGAGAAACTTGGCCTGCTCATTGGTAATCAATGGGAAGATAAAGTATTGGTGAAATAAAACATAAAACTATATATATAGCAAATGGAATATACCGACAAAGAATACTGTCTGGAAGTGTGGGGCGACATGGCATGCTTCACCCGCCCAGAGTTTAAAGTAGAGCGTGTGAGCTACGACGTGATCACGCCATCGGCAGCGCGTGCCATCTTCGAGGCCATCTTGTTTAAGCGATATGCCATGCGCTGGCAAGTGACCAAGATTGAAGTCCTCAACCACATCAAGTGGACCTCGGTGCGTAGAAATGAGGTGGGGGCGACGGCAAGTAAGAAATCGGGGCAAATCTACATCGAGGACAAGCGCCAGCAGAAGAACACACTGGCCCTGCGCGATGTGCGTTATCGCATCTGGGCCAGATTGGTTTACATTCCTGTAAAAGACCGGCCTAAAGAGGCTTTTGCCAAACACCAGCCGGGCGATGACGAGAACCCGATGAAGTACTATCAAATGTTTGAGCGCCGGGCCAGCCAGGGGCAGTGCTTCACCCAGCCCTACCTGGGCACTCGCGAGTGTGCCGCCATGTGGCGCCTCGTCGACCCCGAGCACGATGTGCTCACTCCTGCCATCGACGAGAGCAAAGACATGGGCGTCATGCTCTACGACATGGATTTTGAGGCCAACCCGAAAAGTCCCGAGGCCATGTTCTACCGCCCGCAGATGCACAATGGTGTGATTATTGTTCCACCAAAAGATAGCAAGGAGGTGCTAAAATGATACTCAAAGCATTATATGACTATTACAACCGATGTGGCGATCTCCCAGTCTTTGGCATGGAAGAGAAGCAAATAGGTTTCATCATTGTCATTGACAGGGATGGCCGTTTCATCAGGTTTGAGGATTGCCGTATTGACAAAAATACTGCGAAATCATTCCTTGTGAAAAAGAGCGTGGGCCGTTCGAGCGCCCTTGTTGCAAATTATCTTTATGATAATAGCGCTTATGTGTTTGGATATTCCGACAAGAAGAATGGGAAGGAGCAATTGTATTTCGATACTTTTAAGAAGAAAGTAGCATCAATAGCAAGTTCTTTTCCCGAAAGCCAGGATCTCCAGGCCTTAATGAGATTTTATGCACATTCAAGAGAAGAATTGATTCAGCAGATGAAGCAAGACCCACTTTGGAATGACATAAATAAGAGTCTTTCTAAGAAATATTCATTCTTTTCATTCCGCATCGAGGGCGATTTGAAAATCTTGGCCGAGAAAAAGGAAATCCTTGGTCTGGAAAGTTCTGGGCGAAATGATGCAAACAAGGCCATATGCATCATAAAAGGCGAACTTGCCCCTATTGTCGAAACGACTACGGCCACAATGATTCCTGGCAGTCAGGCGACAGCCAAGCTGGTAGCCTTCCAAGTGAATTCGGGCTACGACTCGTATGGAAAGACCAAAGGCGGAAATGCTTCTATCTCTGAAGAAGCTGAGTTTGCCTATACTACTGCGCTCAATAGGCTGCTTGCTAAAGATTCTCGCAACAAGTTTATGCTTGGAAACCGCACTTTCCTTTTCTGGGCATCGTCTTCGAGTGAGGCATCCCTAGAGGTAGAGGATGGTCTGTTTTCGCTATTGAGGTCAAATAATGAAGACAATCCGAATGCCAAGATTGAGCAGGTGCGCAAGGTGTTCAGGGCAATATACTCGGGTGAACTGAAGACCGACCTCGACGATCGTTTCTACATACTCGGTCTTGCGCCCAATGCAGCACGCATCGCTGTGGTGTACTGGAGCGACACGTCGTTGAAAGACTTTGCTGGAAACATTGAGCAGCATTTCAGCGACATGGAGATTGTCGACACCCGTAAGGATAAAAGACCATACATGGGGCTTTACGATATGCTCTCGGCTGTAACGCTTGGCGGAAAATCCTCTGAAGCAACACCCAACTTGCCCGAGGCTGTGGCAAAGAGCATCTTCCAGAAGTTGCCTTATCCCTACACGCTGTTTAGCTCCTGCATGCGCCGCATCAGGGCTGAAGGCGGCGATGTGCGCATTGCCCGTGCTGCTATCATCAAGGCCTATATCAATCGAAAAAATACAAACGACAATAATAAAATTTCAACTATGCTTGACAAAGACAATCAAAATCATGGCTACCTGTGTGGCCGACTGTTCGCCGTCCTCGACAAGATACAGGAGGAGGCCAATGGTATTCACAGCGTGCGAGAGCGCTACATGAATGCTGCAAGCACAACCCCTGCGGCCGTGTTTGCCACCATTTTAAATCTGTCATCCCACCATTCCGAGAATCTCTCTAGTGAGGGTCGACGCATTTATTTCGAGAAACTGAAGCAGGAGATTATGAGCAAAATTTCGGCCGACGGTTTCCCAGCCCACCTCGACTTGCAGGACCAGGGCCGCTTCTTCGTGGGCTACTACCACCAGCGTCAGGAATTCTTCACAAGCAAGAGTGAAAACAACAATGAATAATAACAATGAATAATAACAATTTAAAATACATTTAATCATGGCTGAACTAAAAAACAGAATTGATTTCGTTTACATCTTTGATGTGCAAGATGGCAACCCCAATGGTGACCCCGATGCAGGCAACCTGCCGCGAGTGGATGCTGAAACTGGCAATGGCCTTGTGACTGATGTGTGCCTCAAGCGCAAAGTGCGCAATTATGTGCAGGTGGCAAAGAATTGTGCCGAGGGCTACGACATCTTTATTAAGGAGAAGGCCGTGCTAAACACGCTTATTGACGAGGCTCATGATGATGAAAGTGTGAAGCAGCAAGAGAAGGCAAAGGATAAAACCGAAGCTGCTCGCCAGTATATGTGTAAGCACTATTACGACATTCGCACTTTTGGAGCGGTGATGTCGACTGGCAAAAATGCTGGGCAAGTTCGTGGTCCCATCCAACTTACTTTTGCTCGGTCGGTCGACCCCATTTCTCCGTTGGAACACTCTATCACACGAGTTGCAGTTGCTACCGAGAAAGAAGCTGAGAAGCAAGGAGGAGAGAACCACACAATGGGCCGCAAGTCGACTGTGCCCTATGGCCTCTATGTGTGCCACGGCTTCGTCTCGGCCAATCTTGCACGTCAGACGGGTTTCGATGAGAATGATTTGGCTCTTCTTTGGGAAGCTCTCAAAAACATGTTCGACGTCGACCGCTCGGCTTCTCGCGGATTGATGAGTGCGCGTCGCCTCATCGTGTTCAAGCACGACAGCATGTTGGGCTGCGCTCCTGCCAATCAATTGTTCGACCTTGTGCATGTGAAGAAGCGCGACGGCGTTGCCGCGCCTCGCAGCTATGACGACTACACCATTACCGTCGACAAGGATAAATTGCCGCAAGGCGTGGAAGTGATCGAGGAAATCTAAAAGCCTCATCACCATGTGTTATGATGATGAGGAAATGCTCATGCTGTCGGGGATACAACACTACATGTTTTGTCCCCGGCAGTGGGGCTTAATCCACATGGAGCAGCTGTGGAACGACAACCGGCTCACCGCCGAGGGCTCGCTGCTGCACAAGCGGGTCGACGACCCGTTTTACAGGCAGAAGAATGGCTCTACCATCACTTTGCGCCATGTGGCTCTGGCTTCAAAGCAACTTGGGCTCTATGGCTACTCCGATGCCGTAGAGTTGCATCGTGCATCGTCTAGCGAAAATGCCATCACCCACAGCCGGTATCCTGGGTACTGGCTGCCTTATCCTGTCGAGTACAAGCACGGCAGCCACAAGAAGACTCCTTGCGACGAGGTGCAACTTGCTGCACAAGTGATGTGCCTCGAGGAAATGCATGACCTGAAACTGGACAAGGCAGCGATATTTTATTGGAAGACCGAGCAGCGTGAGGAAATTGCTATCGACGAGAATCTGCGCCGTTTGGTCGTCGACATCTCCACTCGCATGCACAATCACATGCACAGTGGAATCTTGCCACCTGCCGAACCCTCGCGACAGTGCAAGTCGTGCTCGTTGAAAGATGTGTGTTTGCCCAAGTGCAGCAACAAGAACGCAAAAAACTATCTCAAGCAAAGCCTATATGAGGAAAATGCTTAACACCCTTTATGTGATGACCCCCGAGTCCTATCTTTACAAAGATGGGGAGAATGTGGTCATCTCGGTCAAAGGCCAAGAAACCTTTCGCATTCCCATCATCAATATCGAGCAAATTGTGACGTTTGGATACATGGGCGCCAGCCCTGGCCTCATGAAGCTCTGTGCTGACCATGGCGTTGCGCTCACCTTTCTCTCGCCCAATGGCCGGTTCATCAGCCGCAGTGTGGGCCCGGTTCATGGCAATGTGCTACTGCGAAAAGCACAGTACAAGGTGTCGGATGACGAGCACGTGAAACTCCACATCAACAAACTTTTTATAAGTGGCAAGATACAGAATTGCCAAAACATCATGTCGAGGTTTATACGTGACCACGGATATGACGAGAGCTTGCAGAGTGCAGTGCGCCGCATGACAATTTACAAGCGCCAGGCTCTGCAAGCCGATGGCGACGCGTCGCTGCGGGGCGTGGAGGGCGAGGCTGCAAGCACCTACTTCGGCATTTTCCCCTTGCTCATCATCCAGCAGCGCGATGATTTCCCCTTCACAGGCCGCAACCGCCGTCCGCCACGAGATGCAGTCAACGCAATGCTGTCGTTTGTCTACACCCTCATCTGCAACGACATGGTTGCAGCCCTCGAGACGGTTGGACTTGACCCCTATGTGGGCTTTTTTCACACTTTGCGACCCGGACGCCCCTCTCTGGCACTCGACATGATGGAGGAGCTGCGTGCCTATCTGGGCGACCGCTTTGTGCTCTCGCTCATCAACCGCCGGCAAGTGTCGAAAGCCGACTTCGTCACGCAAGGCGAGGACGGCATACTCATGACCGACGATTGCAAGCGCACGCTCATCAAAGCCTGGCAAAGCCGCAAGCGCGAAACCATCACTCATCCATTTCTGGGCGAGAAAATCGAGATAGGCCTCTTACCCTATGCCCAGGCCATGCTCTTGGCACGCTATCTGAGAAACGACATTAATGATTACCCTGTATTTCTAATACGTTGATAATGATATGTTTATACTTATAACCTACGACGTTAACATCACATCCCCCATGGGTCAAAAGCGACTGCGGCAGGTGGCTAAAATATGCATGAATTATGGAAAGCGCGTGCAAAATTCAGTATTTGAGTGCGTGCTCACCGAGGCGCAATATACGCTCCTTAAATCCTCGCTCAATGGCATCATTTCCCAGTCGGACGACAGCATCATCTTTTACAATCTAGGAAACAACTGGAAGCGGCGAGTGGAAAGAATTGGCAAGGAAACTGCTGTTGACGTCACTGGCACACTCATCCTTTGATACCTTGCACAGGCACTATTGCCCCTTGCCAGCAACTCTTGCTGCTTGGCTCATATATATGGATTGCGAACCATGGCCATTGCATAAAACGTGCAGACTTTCGCACGAGTTGACTGTCAAGCGTTTCCGTTCGCTTTAATGCTTTTTTGCCCTACTGTGTCAGCTATTTTTGATATTTTCGCAAAATCATTTATCTTTGTAATTGAAAATTAGCTTATTGCCCAATAAGCAGTCGCGCCCCCCGCGGGCGCGTGGATTGAAACACATCAGACACCAAAGAACGCAGCGTTAAGCCCGGTCGCGCCCCCCGCGGGCGCGTGGATTGAAACCTGGGCTTCGGCAGCCCTCTTGCTCATTGAGTAACGTCGCGCCCCCCGCGGGCGCGTGGATTGAAACGTCGCTGGCACCCGTGAGCTTGTTGACCAACCACTGTCGCGCCCCCCGCGGGCGCGTGGATTGAAACATGGCCGACGCCGAGGCACGCAGCGGCTTTGTGGAGTCGCGCCCCCCGCGGGCGCGTGGATTGAAACAATTGTAGTAGACGGGCATCGTTACCCATGCAGGCGTCGCGCCCCCCGCGGGCGCGTGGATTGAAACACCGATGCAGCGTGGCGTTCTGTGCCAGCACCGTCGCGCCCCCCGCGGGCGCGTGGATTGAAACAACGTAAACCACATTTTTTGCGAGTTTACCGTGAAGTCGCGCCCCCCGCGGGCGCGTGGATTGAAACTCGGAGGGAGGCCTCGAGCCAGACGCGCTGCAATGTCGCGCCCCCCGCGGGCGCGTGGATTGAAACTTACATGACAAAGGTAAGGCTTTATTTTTAATTGGTCGCGCCCCCCGCGGGCGCGTGGATTGAAACCTTGGAGCTGGCTTTCTCGCGTATAGAGACCAGCTGTCGCGCCCCCCGCGGGCGCGTGGATTGAAACTCGATTTGCGGTTCGAGGCTTGTAGTGTAGGTGTGTCGCGCCCCCCGCGGGCGCGTGGATTGAAACCTGGTTGATGTCGGGTCTATTCTTGATCATAATGTCGCGCCCCCCGCGGGCGCGTGGATTGAAACACGCGTGATGAAGCTGGCCGACGTGGTGGCAATGGTCGCGCCCCCCGCGGGCGCGTGGATTGAAACCTCTTCGTTGACACAGCATCAGGCACGACTTATGTCGCGCCCCCCGCGGGCGCGTGGATTGAAACTTGCGGGTCAAATGTGATGGTGCGGTCGGTGCCGTCGCGCCCCCCGCGGGCGCGTGGATTGAAACACAAGGCCACGCCTGGGGCATTTGTCGGCAACCTGTCGCGCCCCCCGCGGGCGCGTGGATTGAAACATGCCAAGTGCCTTGAGGCCGCTTTGGTACTGGCTGTCGCGCCCCCCGCGGGCGCGTGGATTGAAACCTGCCTCGAGTTCAGTGCGTTCGCTGCCTCGGGTCGCGCCCCCCGCGGGCGCGTGGATTGAAACAGTGCGTTCGCTGCCTCGGCTAAAAATGCCCTCGAGTCGCGCCCCCCGCGGGCGCGTGGATTGAAACTTTAAGCTCTTGTATCTTTTGTAATCTTGTCATAGTCGCGCCCCCCGCGGGCGCGTGGATTGAAACATCAACATGGCTCATGGCTGCTTTTTACGACGCCGGTCGCGCCCCCCGCGGGCGCGTGGATTGAAACTGAGGCCATGATTTTGAATTTGCCATAACTCTTGTCGCGCCCCCCGCGGGCGCGTGGATTGAAACTGAATACATGTACAGTATATGGTGGGGCGAAGAGTCGCGCCCCCCGCGGGCGCGTGGATTGAAACATAGTCCCCTCCAGGGAAAAAGGGGCGCAATATCGTCGCGCCCCCCGCGGGCGCGTGGATTGAAACACGGCGTTGTTGAGTGCAGCCTCTGTGTAACTCCAGTCGCGCCCCCCGCGGGCGCGTGGATTGAAACTTACATGGCAAAGGTACGGCTTTATTTTTAATTGTGTCGCGCCCCCCGCGGGCGCGTGGATTGAAACATATCTCTGCAAATATTTTTTTGTCCGTAATTCGTCGCGCCCCCCGCGGGCGCGTGGATTGAAACCTCTTCGTTGACACAGCATCAGGCACGACTTATCGGTCGCGCCCCCCGCGGGCGCGTGGATTGAAACTTTAACTTGACACAAGCGTCTGAAAGCAACGCCCGGTCGCGCCCCCCGCGGGCGCGTGGATTGAAACATGGGAGGCGGCGACTGATCCTCGTGCAGGGGGGGTCGCGCCCCCCGCGGGCGCGTGGATTGAAACACATCACAAACAAGGAAACCGACGCCGACGGGGTCGCGCCCCCCGCGGGCGCGTGGATTGAAACATCGTCGTCGCTGTAGAGCGGCAAGCTGGCGGTGTCGCGCCCCCCGCGGGCGCGTGGATTGAAACACTCTAAAATTGTTGTCGTACTGCAAGATAGTAAGTCGCGCCCCCCGCGGGCGCGTGGATTGAAACTCAACACTCGCACCTTTCGCCAACGTGGAGCAAATGTCGCGCCCCCCGCGGGCGCGTGGATTGAAACAATGCCAACGCGTTTTGCGACATCGCCCCAGGGGGTCGCGCCCCCCGCGGGCGCGTGGATTGAAACAACACTGTTTATCATAGTTCAATTGTTTTTATAATGTCGCGCCCCCCGCGGGCGCGTGGATTGAAACCGCATCGATAAGTACTCATTGTACGAGATGCGCTTGTCGCGCCCCCCGCGGGCGCGTGGATTGAAACTCGATCGCGCCGCGCTTGGCTTGCAAGGTCTTGATGTCGCGCCCCCCGCGGGCGCGTGGATTGAAACAAAACGGGTATCACCGACTCCACGCATGTACAAGTCGCGCCCCCCGCGGGCGCGTGGATTGAAACATCAGTTTAGCTTGTTCGGCGAGGAGGTTGGCGTTGTCGCGCCCCCCGCGGGCGCGTGGATTGAAACTTATGACACCTGCAAGATAAACTGCATCAATCTACGTCGCGCCCCCCGCGGGCGCGTGGATTGAAACTCGACCGAGTTCGTCTTTGTTGGCAAGATAAAGGAGTCGCGCCCCCCGCGGGCGCGTGGATTGAAACCGTTTTCGCCCGTCTTACCCTCAAAGTCATAGTCAGTCGCGCCCCCCGCGGGCGCGTGGATTGAAACATGTAGAATGGGTGACGTGTGTTGCCAACATTGTGTCGCGCCCCCCGCGGGCGCGTGGATTGAAACCAAAAATCGGCCTTGAAGAGTGGCTTGCCCAGCGGGTCGCGCCCCCCGCGGGCGCGTGGATTGAAACTTACGCACGGCGGCGGCAAAGCCCTCGTCCTTGACGTCGCGCCCCCCGCGGGCGCGTGGATTGAAACTTGTAAGCCTGCAAGAACTTCTCCTTTTTTTCGTCGCGCCCCCCGCGGGCGCGTGGATTGAAACACGAGTTCTGAAGGCGAGCCGAGAGCCGCCGAAGCGTCGCGCCCCCCGCGGGCGCGTGGATTGAAACGTGTCCGACGACTTGTGCGTTGGGCATGGCATAGTCGCGCCCCCCGCGGGCGCGTGGATTGAAACTTGACAAACGACTCGTAGTCGTGGAAAACCACGGTCGCGCCCCCCGCGGGCGCGTGGATTGAAACTGTTCGCGTTCCAGCCAGCCTGCCACAATCAGCGTCGCGCCCCCCGCGGGCGCGTGGATTGAAACAACAGCTTACTCTCGACGAAATCGCATTGAAAGTGTCGCGCCCCCCGCGGGCGCGTGGATTGAAACACTGCCTATAAGGTCTAAGACTTTGCCTTGTATGTCGCGCCCCCCGCGGGCGCGTGGATTGAAACACTGCCTATAAGGTCTAAGACTTTGCCTTGTATGGGTCGCGCCCCCCGCGGGCGCGTGGATTGAAACCTGCAACGTGGTGAAGCTGTTCA
>OMUK01000106.1 GCA_900314215.1 uncultured Prevotellaceae bacterium | reverse complement strand
TAACTAATTAACCTTCTAATACCATTAACATAAACCTTAAACAAAAACGAAATAGAAACCGTCATCACGACGCCAGGTATTTCGCAACCTTAAAAACTAATACCATGAAAAACCGATGCAAAAGTAGGCTAAATATGTTTTACAACATAATTTTTCTGCAATTATTTGCTGGTTTTTAATATTCTTTAACAGTTAAGCGTTGTTTTAATGCGTTTTTAGTCGTTGTCGTCGGCACTTTTGCGGTTGTGGCGCTTGCGCAGTGCAACGATGGCGATGACCAGGAGCACCACCACGATACCAGCCCCTATGAGCACCTTCTGGCCCATGGGTTGGCCTAAGAATAAGGACTGCGATGCCAGGGTCTTGGTGCCAGCGGCGGCTGCGCTGGTCTCTTCGGCCTCAGGTTTGGCGAGCAGCGAGGGCTCGGGGGTGGCATAGGAGGCGGTGAGCAGGTTCACGGCGTTGCCGCCATGGCCCTTGCGGCCCTGCGAGGTCACAGCCAGGTGCAGGCCGTCGCCCGAGATGTCGAGGCCCACGGGGTAGGAGTCGAGATGCATGCTGGCCACCATTTTCATTTGGCGCGTGTCGACCACACACAGCTGGCTTGCAGCATTGCAGGCGGCAAAGAGGTAGTTGCCGCTGGGCGAGATGCTTATCGTGCGTGCTCCACGTCCCACCTGGCACTTCTGCCACCCATCGAGGGGCGTGGTCTTGCTGTTGCCCAGGTGGCCTATGGCCTCGATCACGGTGTTGAGCGGCACGCGTTGCACGATGCCGGCAGCGTTGAGGCTGGCATAGAGGTAGCCGTGGTTGATGACCAGGTGGCGCGCGTTGTACACGCCCGTGAGGCGGCCCAGGTACTTGAGCTGTTGCATGTCGATCACGGCAATGCCGCCGTTGCCGCCCATGCAACCCACGAGCAGGTAGTGGTCGTCGGGGGTGAAGACGGTGCCACGCAGCAAGTAGCCGCTGTGGGTGTCGCGGTCGACCTTGCTGGTGAGGCTGAAGTTCAAGTCAAGTTTGTGGTCGACGGTGATGCACGTCACCCAGTGCCAGTCGGCAGGGCGCTGGCTCGAGATGTCGATCAGGCCCACCGTGTTGTTGCCCCAGTGGGTCACTGCCAGGTATTTGCCATTGTGGCTGGCGGCCACCATCTTGGGCAGTGGTCCGGTCTCCATCACCTTGATGATGGTGTCGGCGCGGGTGTCGATCACCGAGATGGCGCTTGGGTCTTGCGCGTTCAAGTCGTAGTCGCGGCGGTAGTAAGGCACCCACAGGTAGCGGCCCTTGTGGGTGAAGGCGCTCTCGACGGGGCGTCCCCAGAAGGTGTTGAGGTGCTTGCTGTAGTGGGTGAATGGGTAGAGGCCGCTCGGCTTGGCCCACAAGTAGGCATTCTCGGGGGTGAAGTGGTGCTTGATCACCTTGAGCTTCTTGTTGGTCTTGGCGTCGTAGACGATGGTCAAGCATCCCTCGAGTGAATTGATGTAGTACTTCGAGCCATCGGGGTGGAAGTGGGCCGACTTGGGCGAGTACACATCGGTGTCGCGCAGGGCCTTGTCGCAGCCCGGGTAGTTGAGTTTTTGGCCAGTGACGGTGAGGGTGATATCGCCCTTTTTGGAAGATACCTTGTCGCCCACATGGCTGTGATGCACCTCGGGCACTGGCTCATTGAGCTGGGCCACGAGGGTGCCGGCACCCAGCGCCACGGCTGCAATGAGCAAGAATTTGGAAAAATATGGCTTGATTGATTTCATAATTGAGTATTGCTGATGTATTGAAGATTGCAAAATTATCCAATAATTCAATATTCTCCAAAATTTTCTAGTCGCATTGCCGCTGGTGGCGTTATTACACTTTTTTAAGAAGCACATGTGGGCGGAATTTTGTACCTTTGCAAGCTAATAAAGCAAATTATCTATAAAAATGGCAGAGGCTGCATTATACTTGATTCCCGTTGAGCTCAGCGCTGGCGACCTTGCCAGTGTGCTGCCTGCCAGCAATATCGCGCTGGTGAGTGAGATTAAGTACTACATCGTGGAGAATGTGCGCTCGGCGCGCCGCTTCTTGAAGAAGTGCAACCGCGATATCGACATCGACAGCCTCACCTTCTACGAGCTCAACCGCCACACCGACCCGCGCGACGTGGCCGGCTACCTGGCTCCCCTCGAGGCGGGCAATGCCATGGGGGTGATAAGCGAGGCCGGCTGCCCAGCCATTGCCGACCCGGGTGCCGACGTGGTGGCCATCGCGCAGCGCAAGGGGTTGCGGGTGAAGCCGCTCGTGGGTCCGTCGAGCATTCTCATGGGCCTCATGGGCAGCGGCTTCAACGGCCAGAGCTTCGCCTTCCTGGGCTACTTGCCCATCGAGGCCGGCGAGCGTGCCCGCAAACTCAAGGAGATGGAGCGCCGCATCTTGAAAGAAGACCAGACGCAAATCTTCATCGAGACGCCCTATCGCAACAATTCGCTCCTGGCCGAGCTCACCCGCGTGTTGCCTGCCAGCCTCAAGTTGTGTGTAGCCACCGACATCACCGGCAGCGGCGAGCGCATCGTCACGCGACCCGTCAAGGACTGGGCGCGCCACAAGGTGGACCTGAACAAGGTGCCCACCATATTTCTACTCTATAAATAACGATGAAAAGAGACAACCGAAAATATCGACACAGCTACAACGAAGGGCGGCAGCGCTCCATCATCTTTGACGACGACGACGCCAAGCCCACAGCCAGCATCACACAACCCGAAACACCACACGATCCCTCACCACAGCCATTGCACGACGACGGCAAGTGGGCCATGCAGTTTGCCAGCTTCGGCAGCGGCTCGAGCGGCAACTGTGCCTACTTGGGCAACGAGCGGCAGGGCATTCTCATCGATGCTGGCGTCGACATGCAGCACGTGTTTGGCGACCTGGCGCAAAATGGCGTGTCGCCCAGCATGGTCAAGGGCATCATTCTCACCCACGACCACGCCGACCACGTGCGCTATGTGTACCGCATCGTGCGCCAGTATAAGCACATACACATCTATTGCACGCCCAAGCTCATGAACGGCCTGCTGCGCCACCACAACATCTCGCGGCGCGTGAAGGACTACCAGGAGCCCATCTTCAAGGAAATTCCTTTCCACTTGGCAGGCATGACCATCACCGCCTTTGAGACCTCGCACGACGCTACCGACAACATGGGCTTCATGATCGAGGGCGGCGGACACCGATTTGTGGTGGGCACCGACATGGGCGTGATCACCCCGCGCGCCGACTACTACATGCGCCAGGCTGAGTACTTGATGATCGAGAGCAACTACGACCGCGTGATGCTCGACGAGGGCCGCTACCCCGAGTACCTGAAAAACCGCGTGCGTGCCGAGAAGGGGCACCTCGACAACAAGGTGGCAGCCCAATTTGTGGGCGACATCTACAGCAGCGCGCTCAAGTATGTGTTTCTGTGCCACTTGAGCAACGACAACAACACCCCCGAGATCGCCCTCAGCACCATGCGCCAGGCCCTCGAGGCCCGCGGAGCCACCGTGGGCGATGCCAGCTTCGCCCCCAGCCAGCGAGGCCGCGACGTGCAGCTCTACGCCTTGCCCCGCTACGACACCAGCACCTGGTTTGTGCTCTAGCACCAGGCCCCACGGCGTTCCCTTATCGCAAGAGAAGGGGCCCGGTAGCTGCCAATTGAAATAAATTGCTTAAATTTGCAAGAAACTATAATGAGCAACACTATGAGCACCTTTGGCCCTCTCAAGGAGAGAATCATGCAGGATGGCAAGTGCTATCCTGGCGGCATCCTTAAAGTTGACAGTTTCATCAATCACCAACTCGACCCCGACCTGATGTGGGAGATAGGGCATGAGTTCAGCCAGCGCTTTGCCGATAGCGGCGTCAACAAGATCATGACCATCGAGGCCAGCGGCATCGCTCCCGCCATCATGATGGGCCACGAGATGCATCTGCCTGTGGTTTTTGCCAAGAAAAAGAAGCCCAAGACGATGGCTCGCATGCTCAGCACCACGGTGCACTCCTTCACCAAGGACCGCGACTACACGGTGTGCATCAGCGCCGACTTCCTGAGCCCCGCCGACCGCATCGTGGTCATCGACGACTTCATGGCCTATGGCAACGCCTCGCGCGGCCTCATCGACCTGGCCACTCAGGCTGGCGCCAAGATTGTGGGCTTCGGCTTCATCATCGAGAAGGTGTTTCAGCACGGCGGCGACTACTTGCGCCACGAGGGCTACCGCGTGGAGTCGCTGGCGCGCGTGCTCTCGCTCGACGACTGCAAAATCACGCTGGAGTAGAACCCATGGCACGCGAGAAGACGCTCATCGTGATCACCGGCCCCACCGGCGTGGGAAAGACGGCGGCGGCCATAAGCATCGCCCAGCGATTGGGCTGTGAAATCATCAACGCCGACTCGCGCCAGGTTTTCAAGGGCATACCCATAGGCACTGCTGCCCCCACGCCCCAGGAGCAGGCACAGGTGCCCCACCACTTTGTGCAAATTAAGAATCTTGACGAGTACTACAGCGCGGCGCAATATGAGAGCGACGTGATGGAGCTCTTGCCCACGTTGTGGCAACGAGGCGATTATGCCGTGCTGTGCGGCGGCTCGATGATGTATGTCGACGCCGTGTGCAAGGGCATCGACGTGATGCCCGACGTGAGCGACGCTGTGCGCAATGCCACCAAGCAGCAGTATCGCGACGAGGGCCTCGCGGCCATGCTCGCCGAGCTCGAGCGTCTCGACCCCGAGTATTACGCCATCGTCGACCGCAAGAATCCCAAGCGCGTGGTGCATGCCGTGGAGATATGCCGCCAGACGGGTGTGACCTACACCTCGCTGCGCACGGGCACCGTCAAGCACCGCCCCTTCAAAATCGTGAAAATCGGGCTTAACATCGACCGCCCATTGCTCTTCGACCGCATCAACCGCCGGGTCGACAAAATGATACAGCTGGGTCTCGTCGACGAGGCACGGCGCGTGTATCCCCTGCGTCATCTCAACGCGCTCAACACAGTGGGCTACAAGGAGATGTTCGCCTTTTTCGACGGCACGATGGACTTCGTCACCGCCTGCGAGCGCATCAAGAAGAACACCCGCGTCTATGCCAAAAAACAACTCACATGGTTCGGTAAGGACCCTGCCATCACCTGGTGCACGCCCAGCGACTTGCCCCGCACTCTGGAGCAAGCTCTCAAGCAGTAAAAAAATATCGGACTAAATCTCGGGATAAAGGCGGTCGAAGAGGGCGCGCAGTTGCTCGGGGCGGTCGATGATGGCGCGCAGCCTTTGCAGCTGGCGGGCATTGTCGCTCTCGGGTATCCACAAGTGCAGATAGCCGCCCTCGGCATATTTCTCGTGCATGTGCTCCTGCAGGCGCTGGAATTCCTCATCCTTGTCGAGCCCGGGCATGTGGGCGCGGGTGTACTGCATGGTGCGGCGCACCACCACCTCGGGCACAATTTGGCGGTCGCTCTCGGCCACAATGCGGCCGTAGATGGTGCGCGGCGCGTGACCCAGACTGGCACGGTGGTCCTCGGCGGCATCGGCCATGGTGTCGATTTCCTGCTCGGTGAACCACTGGCGCAGCCGCTGGTCGGCATGCAGTATCTTGGCGCTGTCGATGTGGTGACGCTCGCGGCCGTTAGCGAGTCCCAGGTCGTGGTAGGCGGCCGCCACGAGCAGCATCGCGCGGTCGACCTCGGGGTAAAACTGTGCCAACTGCTGGCTGGTGGCCATCACGTGGTGCACGTGGTCGCGCCGGTGGCCGGCATCGAAGGCGTCGTAGCGGGGCACAATCTCTTTTTCAAGGAATTGGCTGATTTTTTCAATATCACGCTTCATGGTCATGCAAGTATTGGATGATGCCGCGGGCGGTGTTGGTAGAGCAGTCGCGGGTGGTGAGCCGCTGGGCCATGCGGTCGTAGCCGGCGAGCATGGCGCGGCGCGGTGCGCCCTCGGGTAGCAGCTTGCCCAGCCACTCGTCGATGGCATCGGCGGTGCAATAGTGCAGCAGCAACTCGGGAATGATGGTCTCGTCGGTGATCAAGTTGGGCAGGGTCACATATTTGCCCTTGAGCAAGCGGCGGTAGAAGCGGTAGAGGTATTTCTTGCCGTTCATGCGGTAGCAGGCCACTTGCGGCGTGCGCAACACGGCCGCCTCGAGGGTGGCTGTGCCGCTGGTCACGATAGCGACGCGGGCGTGGTGCACCAGCTCAAAGGTCTTGCCCTTCAAGATGGGCAACTTCACGCCCAGGGGTGCCAGCGTGTCGTGGTAGAGGGCGTCGTCGAGACTGGGCGCGCCTGCTATCACAGCCTGGCACTCGGGGTGGCGCAAGGCCGCCTCGACCATGGTGGGCAGGTTGTCGTGTATCTCCTTGCGGCGCGAGCCCGGCACGATGGCTATCACGGTCTTGTGGGGGTCGAGGCCGTTGCTTGCGGCAAAGGTGTCGAAGTCGCTGAATCGCTCGCTGGCCTGCGCTATCTCTTTCACCGTGGGGTTGCCCACATATTCCACCTCGTAGTCGTGGCGGCGGTAAAACTCTTGCTCAAAGGGCAAGATGGAGAATAGCCGTGCAATGTATTTCTTGATTTCCTTCACCCGGTACTCCTTCCACACCCACACCTTGGGCGAGATGAAATAGAATGCAGGAATGTGTTGCTCGTGGGCAAACTTGGCCATCTTGAGGTTGAACGACGGGTAGTCGATGAGCACAAGCGCATCGGGGCGGTGGGCAAGCATCGCCTCGCGGGCCGTCTTCATAAATCCCAATATGGCACCCAGGTGCTTGGCCACCTCTACAAAGCCCATATAGGCCATGTCGCGGTAGTGGATGATGGGCTGCACGCCGGCAGCCCGGGCCATGAGGTCGCCGCCCAGAAATTGAAACTCGGCCTCGCTGTCCTGCTCCTTGAGAGCCTGGATGAGTTGAGACCCGTGCAGGTCGCCGCTGGCCTCTCCGGCAATGATAAAATACTTCATAGGTCACAAAGGTAACACTTAGTTTCCACTTTCCCGTCGTCAACATTTCGCTTTTTTTAGAAATTGCTGGCCCGTTTCATATTCAGCCAAAAATTGCTACCTTTGTTCTCTGAAAGATGTGGATACTCTTTGCCGTCATATCATCGCTTAGTCTTGGATTCTACGATGTGTTCAAGAAGATGGCGCTCGACCGCAACAACGTGCTCATGGTGCTGTTTCTCAACACCTTGTTTTGCACGCTCTACATGTCGCCGGCGCTCGTCTACACGCTCAACGACATGTATGGCAACTTTGTGAAGCCCATGAGCCACGTCTACATTTTCATCAAGTCGGTCATCGTCACCTCGAGCTGGCTGCTGGGCTACTATGCCATCAAGCACTTGCCGCTCACGATACAAGGCTCGATCAACGCCCTGCGGCCCGTGCTGGTGCTCTTGGGTGCCATCATCATCTTTGACGAGCAACCCAACTTGCTGCAGTGGGCGGGCATCGTGCTCGGTTTCATCTCGCTGCTGTGGGTGGGCTTCATCGGGCACCGCGAGGGCTACACCTTCTCACGCAACAAGTGGCTGTGGGCAGGCTTCACCTCGGTGCTGTTGTGGGCGGCGAGCGGGCTCTACGACAAGTTTCTGCTCATGCACTTCAAGCCCATCAACGTCGAGGCGTGGTACTCCTTCTACCAACTTGTGATCATGACGGTGGTCATGCTCGTGGTGAAGGGCGTGGCGAGGGAGAAAGCCAAATTTGAGTGGCGGTGGTCGATACTGCTCATCTCCCTCTTCATTTGCGCGGCCGACTTGTGCTACTTCTTTGCGCTCTATGAGCCCGACGGCATGGTGTCGATTACCTCGATGATACGCCGCGGCAGCGCCCTGGTGAGCTACTTCTACGGCATTATTGTGCTGCATGAGCGCAAAAACCTGCGCCTGAAGATTTTCGACCAGCTGCTGCTCATCGCCGGCATGGCCTGCATGATTTTTGGCTCGCTCCAGTAGTGGCGCTTTGGTGAAAAGTTGCTAACTTTGTGACAAAACATCTAACTCATATAAAAAATAAATTCACTATGTCATCGATTTTGAAAGCGGGCGTTCCTGTGGCCCTGTGCAGCGACCACGCCGGCTACCCCACCAAGCAGGCCGTAAAGAAATATCTTGATGCTCACAACATCCCCTATAAGGACTTTGGCACCTTTAGCACCGAGAGTTGCGACTATCCCGACTTTGCCCACCCGGCAGCTCTGGCCGTGGAGAGCGGCGAGTGCTATCCGGGCATAGGAATATGCGGCAGCGGCGAGGGCATCAATATCACGCTCAACAAGCACCAGGGCATACGCTCGGCCCTGTGCTGGATTCCCGAGATCGCGCACCTGGCGCGTCAGCACAACAATGCCAACTTCCTGGCCATGCCGGGCCGCTTTGTGAGCGACGACGAGGCCATTGCCATGGTCGAGGAGTTCTTGAACACCGACTTTGAGGGCGGCCGCCACCAGCGCCGCATCGATAAAATCCCTGTGAAATAACGCGCGCTGCGTGTTGAGCAATTCGGGTCAGCCTCGAGGGCTACCCCCCTGCCAAGAATCCAAAACGCAAAAAAAAGCGGCAGAAAGGCGATGTTGTCTTTCTGCCGCTATGCTATATATATGTGTGTGTGGCGCGGTTGCGGGTGCTACCTCACCACCACCTTCTTGTAGGCGCTTTCAGTGGTCACGATGTAGATGCCGGGGGGCACTTGCAGGCTGTGCGAGGTCGTGCCCATGAGGCGCCCTGTGAGACTATAGATGCGTGCCGGCTGGTCGCTTTCCACATATACGGCTCCATTGCCGCCCCATGCCTTGAGGCGCGAGGGAGCAGCGCTCTCGATGGTCGTGACTGCCGTGGGCTCGTAGCAGTCAATCTTGAAGCAGTCGAGGGTCCATGGGCTGCACATGCTCGTGATTTTCAGCACGTGGCTGCCGCGGGCGATGTGCACGTTGCGATAGTTGGGCTCGTCGTTATAGCCCAGCGAACCGTTCACGTTGGCTCGGCTCCACAGCCACAGGGTGTCGGTAGCCAGCGCTCCGCCCGTGAGGGTCGAGGTCCACTTGCTCTCGTCGCTGGCGATGCGGTTGAAGTTGGTGCCGCGGGCCTGGAAGGTCTCGGGCACGAGCGGGCGGGCAGTCTGCGTGGTCGCCAGGTTGGCGCCATCGAGGCTCAACACCACCGCGCCGGCATAGTGCCGTGGCCAGTTGAGGGCAGGCTCGTTCTCTATCACATAGGTGCTGTCGCTCGGTGCCCAGCCAGCGCCTGCCGCGCGGCCATATTTGCTCCATGCCTCGCCAAAATGAATGTAGATATTGGCGTCGATATCCTTTTGGGTATCAAAGCTATAGGTAAACCAGCTGCCCCAGTTCTCCTGCGCCATGGCACGGTTTATCACCTTGTGGCTCTCGTCGACCCACTTGCCCAGGTCGTAGCTATCCCAGGCGCTGCCCATGTCGGCAATGTCCCAGCCGTTGCTGGCGGCCGCGCGCTGCTCGAGGTTCACGCCGCTGTTGTCGTTGCGATAGGTGCCGGTGGTGGTCATGCGCCCGTCGTAGGCCACACCCTTGCCGCCCTGGTCATAGTCCTCGGCCTCGATGATGTAGCTGTAGCCGGGCTCCAGGTTGCGTCCCGTGCGCTCAACCAGCAAGAAGATGTCGCGCCAGTCGGTGATGCCCAAGATGCTCTTATAGGCATTCATGATGCTGTCCTCAAGCTCGGTGCCGGCTGCCCGCCACACATACCACACCGGCTTGCGGCCGCCGGGATTGGTCTCGTCGTCGGGGAAGAAGTGCAGACCTATGCGCAAGCCGTCTTCCACGCGGTTGTCCATCCAGTTGTGCCACATGATGGCGTCGATGCCCGCGAGGGCGTTGGCTTTCTTCCAGGCCCAGCAAGCGCCGGCTGCTTGGTGAGCCAGGTCGTTGTCGCTATAGGATGGCGAGTTGGTGCCGTTTTCCGAGAGGAAGAGGGCGCGCTTGGTGCGGCCCTGGTAGTAGTGCTCGGGGTCGAGTATCCACTCGTTGATGACCTCCAGGTTTTTGAAGGTGACGTAGGGGCTGTTGACGCTGGTGGTCGACTGGTTGTCGTTTTTCCAGAAGTCGGGCTTCCTCAAGTCTTGCGGATAGGGGTGGGCGGCAACTCCCCAGTGGAAGTCGCCCTCGCAGCGGCTGTATTGCACCGTCTGCTCAAGCATGTTTTTGCAATTGTAGCCGCCGCTGCCGGTGTTCCAGTTGTGGGTGTAGGAGCCTAAGATATAGGCATTCTGGTCATACTGGCGCACGATGTTGTAGCACAGGCGCATCGACTTGATGTACTCGTCGATATACACCAGTTCGGCCGGGTTGCCCATGTTGGTCCACGTCGTGGCCATGTCGACCTCGTTGTGCATGATCCAGTGCTCGATGCGGCCGTGGCCGCTGCCATTGTAGCGGCTGGCCAGGTAGTTGAGAATGGCGGCGTAGGCATTCACGCTCTCCATGGTGGTCATGTTGGGCATGGTGTAGTAGCCGCCGTTGTAGTCGGGGTGGCGAAACACGGGGGTGAGCGTGGTGTCGCTCGACCCTGGGGTGACCAGGATGATGGCGCTCACGGCGATGTCGCGCTTCTCATAGTAGGTGAGGTGGCGGTCCCACTCGGCTATCATGCCGCCGTCGATATAGTAGGTCTTACCGCCATAGCTGTACTCCACGCTGTTGGCGAAGACTGGGCGCTGGGCTATCAAGGTGTTGATCACGATGTTGCAAGTGATGTTCTTGGCACCCAAGCTGTCGAGGTCGTGCATGTAGGTGTCGCCCAGGCCTGCGCCCACGCCCTTCTTGCTGGTGGGTTTCAACTCGGCAGGCGAACTCAGTGCTGCCACCTCGTCGGCATAGCGGGCGTAGCTCACGAGCGAGTCCTTGCCGCCCACGACCTTCACAATCGCCCACCGCGAGAGGGCGCGGTCGTATCGGTAGCCGTCGTAGCTGGCATAGCGGTCGAGTGTGACGGTGAAATTCTGCTGGGTGAGTGCCGTGCGGCGGGTCGAGGCGGTGTCCTCGGTGACGTTGTCGGCCGGAGTGGCCTCGACGAGGGCATATTGCCCGTCGTCGCCAGCCACAGTGCCCGTGATGGTCACCTGGCTGCTGGTGACCGTGACGCGGCTCACCTGCGAACTGTACACGTTGTTGCACAGGTAATTCTGCAAGTTGCTCTTCTTGTCGGCCCACACAGTGGCAGTGCAGGCAAGGCACAACAGGGCAAGCAATAAATTCTTTAGATTCATATCGATTACAGTTTATGCTACTTAAAATGGTGATACAAATATACAACCTTTTTCCTCAGCCACAAAATCGCAGTTCCCTTCTCGCGAGAGAAGGGCACGCGCAAGGAATCTGGAAATTTGCCACTTATCAGTTTTTTATTACCTTTGCAAGTGGTAATTGAAACGTGCTAGATTATGAGTGCATCTGTTGAACGCAAGAAATATGACTTGGATAGGGTAGTGCGCATCACCTTTGCGGTGATTGCGGTGATTGCTGCCATCTATATCGTCAACTACTTGAGCGGCATCTTGCTGCCTTTCCTGGTGGGCTTCATCTTGGCCTACATGCTGGAGCCCACGGTGCAGTTTATCATGCGCATCACCCACCTGAAAAACCGCATGCTGCCGGCCATCGTCACCATGCTGCTGTTTTTTGGCATCATTTTCTTGGCTTTCAGGTTCTTGATACCCTATTTTGTGGATGAGTTCACCGATATGGGCAAAATGCTGGCAAAATATGCCGAGCACAAGTTCACCATCAATGGCATACCGCCCGAGATTCAGTACTTTATCGACCGCTATTTCAATATCGACGCCATTCAAAACATCTTCTCGCAAGAGCAGTGGATGAAGATAGGCAAGAGCGTGATGTCGGGCACGTGGAGTGTGCTGGGCAGCACGATGAGTGCGATAGCCACTGCCGTGTCGTGGTTGCTGGCGCTGCTCTACATGTTTTTTGTCATGATCGACTACGACAAGATAGGGCATGGCTTCAAGTCGGCGGTGCCGTCGCGCTATCGCCGCAAGGTGTTCCGCATCATGCAAGACGTGACGGGCACGATGAGCCGCTACTTCCGCGGCCAGGCGCTGGTGTCGCTCTTTGTGGGCATCATCT
>OMUK01000107.1 GCA_900314215.1 uncultured Prevotellaceae bacterium | reverse complement strand
GGAGGTCGTGGGATCGTGGCCCACCCCCGCTACACTGAAAATCAAGGAGTTACGGAGTTTTCTGTAACTCCTTTTTCTTTACCGCGTAAACAAGTTTACCCTTTAAATATAATAGGTCTTAACCTGAATATCAGTAGTGAACTATCTTACATGAAGAAGTAAATGCTTTAAAGGTGGCCAATAGCCACCTTTAAGCACTATTTATTTAGATCATCCTGCGATTTCTTCCACTCCAGTGCCTGTTTCGTGAGCCTGTACATCTGCTTAGGATGGTTAGGCTCATTAGGATATTTACGCTCTATGGCATTGTCCTTCAGCGCAGGTGTAACGTAATACTCACGGAATCGCATTCTACTCTTTAAACCACAAGAATCCATCATTGATCTCATTGTCATAAATTGGTCCGTCATACTCATTATTAGCTCTTGAACTTGGATCGTACTTGGATCGTACTTGGATCCTTCTTACCCCCAACTTGGATCGTACTTGATTACCATGGCCGACATACCTTGTTTCCAATACGGCATAGCGACTGAATTATTTTGATTGCTGAGCAAGCTTCTTTACGGCATTAATCTCGTTGATGAGCTGCTCTTTAGTTGGCAGATATAGTTGGTATTTACTAGCAAGTATGGTTTTGTTGTCCTCGGGCAGAGTGAGACGAACTGCAGTATCGTTTTTGTCGGTACAGAGCAGGATACCGATGGTCGGATTTTCGTCGGGCTGCCGTTCGTACCGGTCATAGTAGTTCACATAGAGTTGCAATTGTCCCAAATCCTGATGTGTCAGCTTATGGGTCTTCAGCTCGATAATCACGAATGAGCGGAGCAACCGGTTATAGAATACCAAGTCTGCAAAGTATTCATCATCCTCGATGAGCAATCGCTTCTGACGCGCTACAAACGTAAAGCCCTTGCCCAGTTCCAACAGGAAGTCAGAAATGTGATTAATGAGTTCACTCTCCAAGTCCTTCTCATAATACTGAGGCTTGCGCTCCAGCCCTAAGAACTCCAGTACCATAGGATCCTTGATGATTTCCGTTGGAGATTCTGGCGTACGTTCATTACGTGCAACAGCCAACACCTTTTCCTTATCGTTACTCAGCAACAGCCTTTCATACAGCATGGAGTTGATCTGGCGTTCCAACTGACGACTCGTCCAACCTTCGTTAACAGCCTCCAGCTCATAATACTCACGCTTATCAGGATCAGAAATTGCTATAAGTTGCTTATATTGAGTCCAACATAATTGTGTCCGCAGTGCGGACGCAATTGGGTACACCTTATAAAACTGACGACATCTCTGTAGTTGCCGTACGCCAAATCCACTGCCATAGACCGGCACTATCTGAGAAGCCAAGTTTTTTATTAGGTAGCTGCCATAGTCAGCACGGTCTTTGCCTAGCTGCTCTTCCTCGAAGATGCGCTTGCCGATAGACCAGTACATCACCACGCGGGCATGATCTATACTGCGTATGGCATGATTACGAGCATCATTGATAATGTTCTTAATGTCTCCAACAAAATTTGTCAGAACGCTTTTTTGAGGCATGTTATCTTTCTCGCTCATCTTCTTTTTACAGTGGGTTTTTCAACATGTGACAAGTGTATTTGTCAATCATTGGCAAAAATAATGAATTACGGTGACATTGGCAAGTCTAGGGACTGGTTTTTGCAAAATGGATTTTTTTAATGTGAAATCAGTCGATTTAAACTTTTTAATTGAATACCATGTTTATAAATTTACTACCTTTGTAGAAATCTTTTTTTTGAACTCCAAAAACCGAAACTTGAAATAATATGTATTGCAGGAAATGTGGACATCAACAGAAAGCGGGCGAGAAATTCTGCCCAGTATGCGGTACGCCCTATATAGTTATTACTCCTCAGGCAGTTGCGCCACGCGTTTGCAAGAATTGCGGTGCCACGCTTAGCCCCGAGCAGAAGTTTTGCCCCTCGTGCGGGGCACCCTACGTCGACGGCGCTCCAGCGCCAGTTCAGCCTGGATATAACCAGGGCGCAATGAGTGCCGCTCCTGCCATGCAGCCACCTGTGGCTCCAGTGAGCGGCAGCGACATGGCTCCAACCGAGAATGTGGGCGGAGTGATGCCACCTCCAGTGCCCGAAGCCCCGGTTGCCGAGGCACCTGCAATGCCCCCGGTTCCCGCCGCGCCTGCTGCTCCTATCGATGCTCCTGCTCCTGCCGAGGCACCAGCGCCGCCTGTGATGCAGCCCGAGCCCATAGAGCAATACGACCAGCCGATGGCTCCCCAGCCAGTTGATGATGCACCAGTCGACTATTCGGGAGGCAGCAGCGCACCGGGCATGCAAGACAGTGCATCCACCTATGACCAGCCCCAGAAGGCTGACAACGATGGCACCAACACGCTCAGAGTGTGGTCGGTGATCATTGCCTTTGTGGTGGTGATAGCCTTTGCCGTGTGCGATGCCCTTGCCGGCATCTCGTGGCTGTGGGCCCTGTGCGCAGCAATGCTGTTGATATTCACCCTCGTCTATCCTAAGGCCGGTGTCGCCTCGGCCAAGCGCCAACTGCTCATCTCGGGCGTCGTGGGCGTAGTCCTGCTCATTGCCATGCCGATTGATGCCACCAAGCACGTGTTTCCAACGTTTAGCTCAATTGTGAAATGGGCCAAAGGTGGCGACGAGCCCCGCATCATTGAGACCAGCATCGAGCCTTCGGCCGAGGGCAGCGGCTCAACTAGCAAGGTGGAATTCAACATGACCTTCGACTCTCGGGTCACAGTGACCGATCTTTGTGGCTCTGCCGAGCACCTTGTGTGAGAAATAGAGAAAGTTATTATCGAAAGAAAAGTAAAACTATTGCTTTATGAAATGTAAACTTTGCGGGGCCGAAATTCCCGACGATGCAGTGTTTTGTCCAGTGTGTGGTGGCAACTTGCAAAGCCGCCGATGCGTGAATTGTGGCGAGGTCATCGACGAGGATGCCACATTTTGCCCTTTCTGCGGTGCTGCACAGCCCCACGAGCATGACGAGCATGCTGGCGCTGACAACCAGGGTTATGAATTGCTGCAAGACCTGGGCATCGTCGATGGCAATGCCGGCGGCGGCAGTGAGCCTGAAGCCGATGCCAGCAGCCAAAATGCGCCAGAGCCGCCCGCTCCACAGCCCGAGAGCATGACGCCCGAAGAGAAAAAACGCGATAATAAAGTGTATTGGATAGCCGGCGTGGTAGGCTTCTTGACACTGACGGTTGCAATCTTGCTCATCGCTTTCAGGGCAGAGCTTGGCATCGATATATTTGGAGGCCATGACCGAGGTGAAATTATCGACCGCCACGGCTACAACAGCTACGAGTACAGCGGCGATTCCTACGAGGAAACTTCGGCACCACCCGAGGAAGTGAGCGCAGCTTCTGCAACCACCAGCGACGTGGAGTTTTACTCAAGCAGTGATGTGACCGATTACTTGATGGGCAAGACTTTCATGTGCGGTGATGTGCCGTTGCGGTTTGCCTCCGAGGGCGTATATTTCAAAAATCAGCTCATCACAGGCCCTATCACGGTCGACGATTACTCGGGCTCTACGGCTACGGTTGAGTCTACATTCCTGCACGACGGGAGCACCAAGGTGTTTAGAATCGATGCCTCCAATGGCTCGGTGACCGACCCTGCCGGCACGGTGTATTTCTACTAAATGCCTCGCCTAGTGGTGAACTAGAAAAATAAGATAAAAGAGAGAACAATAAAACCATTGTTTATATGAAATGCAAATTTTGTGGGAATGAGATTCCCAACGATGCTGTATTTTGTCCGGTGTGCGGCGGTGACTTGTCGCAGTCGCGCCGATGCGTGAATTGCGGCGAAATCATCGAGAACGATGCCGCATTTTGCCCTTTCTGCGGCGCTGCGCAGCCCCAGGAGCAAATGGGGCAAGGCCAGGCCAACGCATCGCAAGGTGGCGTGGGCATTGATGCTGGCGGCACCGCACCGGGTTATGATGCTAGCGGCCAAAATGCGCCCGGGGCCTACAATGCACAGCCCTTGGGCATGACGCCCCAAGAGAAAAAACGCGACAATAAGATTTATTGGATAGCAGGTGGAGCAGGATTCTTGCTGCTGGTGGTTGCAGTTTTACTTATTGTTTTCAGGGCCGATATATTTGGAGGCCATGATATTATCGACCGCCACGACGACATCAGCTACATGCCCACCGAGACCGTCGACTCGTCTACGCCCAACGTGACCTACACCCACTCCGACGCTCCCAACTCGCTCGAAGAGCTTGGCAGCGAGGTGTCGGAACGCCGGCTCACCGAGTCCGACATCTATGGGTTGAGCTCGGCCGAGCTCAGAATTTTGCGCAACTATATCTATGCCCACCATGGCTACATCTTCAAGTCGCGCGACCTGCGGGAGTATTTCAATGGCTTGAGCTGGTACACGGGCTACAATGCCTCGGAGGGCAGTGTGTATAGCGAGTTCAACAGCGTGGAGGTGGCCAATGTCGCCTTCCTCAAGCGCCATGAGTGATCGGGAAAATCTTGCCCAGAGCTATTGAGAAGCGTGTGCGATTAAGCGAGTCGCTGCGCGATCTTGCAGATGAGAGAGAAGGCTACAGAAGACTGATGATTTGTGTTTTATCGGCGGGAATTCGACTATGTGTGTGTGCCGGCCTCGTGGAAATCACCTGCTGTGTGTGGCTTGAAATGGCGTGTGAAAAATTGGCGGTTTATCAATGTGAAATTCAAAAAAATACGGCTCTAAGAAATTTGATTTCAGAAACTAATTCAATGTCTTGAAAAAAGAAAAATGAAGATAATGATGAAGAGTGTTCGGCGGCTTGGCCAGCTGAATGTAGTGATTATGAATTCAGCTATTAGGCGAAACAACGACGACGAGATATGAAGGCAGGAAAGACGGTGATATTCATCTTCTGTGTGATGCTGGGGCTGGCGTTGCTATGCCTGGCCTTCAACGGCAACACCTATAGGTTTCTGGGAGTCGATTGGCACTTTCCCACGCTTGCCAAGGCCTTGACTCCATCGCAACAGGAGCACCGCGACGAGCTGGCCAAGCAGAAGGCCGACTCGCTGCAAGACCAGCTCAACAAGATGCATGGTGCCAAGATGCAGGAGTTTGAAAAATTCTGCAAGACGAGCCCGGCACGGTTCTACATGCCGGGCGGCGACGCCGATTATCTCGACGACGTCTTTGCCGCTCTCGACAATGCCAAGTCGCACCCCGTGCGCATCATGCACTACGGCGACTCGCAGATTGAGTGCGACTTCATGACCAGCGACCTGCGCGAGTACTTGCAATCCACCTTCGGCGGCAGCGGCGTGGGCCTGGTGCCTGCTGTGCAGCCCGTCGAAACCGTCACTCTGAGCCAGAGTGTGTCGCCCGAGTTGCAGCGCTATAGCGTGTACGGCTCCAAGGAGTTCCGCGCCACCCACAACCGCTACGGCCCCATGGGCGCGATGTCGCGGCTCGACGGCAGCGCCACCTTCAATTTCACCACCAGCAGTTCGGACGACTACCCTCACTCCAAGACCTTCGGCAAGGTGTCGGTGGCCATGAAGGGCAGCGGCTCGTTTAGCGTCACGGCCGGCGGCAAGACCTACACGTTGAAGCCCGCCACCAGCGGTGGCGACCAGATGCAACTCTACAGCGTCACGCTCGACCGCCCCGTGCGCCACGCCACCCTCCACGCCAGCGGCCACATGGACCTCTATGGCTTCATGCTCGATGGCACCCGTGGCGTTGTGGTCGACAACATCTCGATGCGCGGTTGCTCGGGCACCATTTTCACCCAAATCGACAACAACACCATCGCCCCCTTCTTCAGCGCCGAGCCCGTCTCGCTCATTATCTTGCAGTTTGGCGGCAACAACATCGACAGTTTCAATAGCGAGGAGGGTACAAAATACTACACCGATGAGCTCAGGAAGCAGATTGCCTATTTCCACAAGATCTCGCCGCGGTCAAAGATCCTCTTCATCGGCCCTGGCGACATGGCGACCCGCGTGAATGGCGAGTTGCAGACCTATCCCTGCATGACCAAGGCAGTGGCTGCCTTGCGCAAGGCGGCCAACGAGTCGGGGGCCGCTTTCTGGGACCTCTACAGCGCCATGGGCGGCAATCACACGATGATTGACTGGGTGAATGCCGAGCCGCGACTGGCCGAGAGGGACTACACCCATTTCACCCACATCGGCGCCCAGAAAGCGGCCAAGATACTCAACGACACGTTTGGGCTCTACTATAAGTTCTATCGTCTACGCACTGGCAAGGCCGCCGCTACAAGCGGCAAGGCACCAGCCGGCAAATCTACAAAATCAAAGTAAATGAAATCTCTTAACAAAATCATTCTCGGTATATTCATAGCATCCTCTCTCTTGCTGTGCCCGGGCACTGCGAGTGCCCGCTCAAGCCAGCTGAATTTAAATCACAAGGCCATCCCCAGCCTTGACTGTGTGCATGAGTCGGAGAGCAAGTTGATTTTCCCTAGCGGCAACAAGAGCATGTACCGCTTCTATGCCAAGCTGGCCAGCATCTTGAATGGCGACGACAAGACCAGCATCAATATCGTGCACATCGGCAACAGCCACGTGCAGGCAGGCGTGATCTCGTGCCGCCTGCGCGACGACTTCCAGTCGATGCACGACACGGTGAGTGGAGCTCGCATTCCCGGCGGCAACCGCGGCATGGTGTTCCCCTTCAAGGTGGCCCGCACCAATGGCCCCAGCGACATCAAGTTTAGCAGCACGGGCTCGTGGAGCCGCAGCCGCTGCCTCTCGCGCCATCCCGACGCTGTGCTGGGCTTGAGCGGCAACGCCATCATCACCAGCGACCCCCGGGCAACGCTCACGATGACGGTGCCCGAGAAATATGCCTTCAAGCAGCTGCGTCTGCTGGGCTATGCCCACGAGGGAGTGAGACCCGTGATTGAGCTCGATGGCGAGGAGATTGCGGCCCAGGGCGGCGACCAGGCCACCGGCTATCTCTTCACGTTGCCCCATGCCGTTACCTCGTGCAAGCTGGAGTTTCAAGGAGCAGGGCAGGGCCGGACGATGGTGGTGCGCGGTCTTGTGCCCATCTCGCAAAGCAATGGCTTGACCTATAGCGCCTCGGGCGTGAATGGCGCCTCGCTGCCGGCATGGCTGCGTTGCGATGCCATGCCCGACGAACTCAAGCTCTTCAACCCCGACCTCGTGGTGCTGGCCATAGGTGTGAACGATGCGGCTGGCGCTCCGGGCTCGTTCTCTCCCGAGAAGTTTAAGGAGCGCTACCGCCAGTTGATAGCTCGCCTGCGCGAGGTTGCGCCCCAGGCGGCACTGCTCTTCATCACCAACAACGACTGCGGCCAGAGCGTGAGCAACCACAGCTACAATTCCAACACCCCGCTCGCCGAGCAGGCTTTTCTCGACCTGGCGAGGGAGTATGGCGCTGGCGTCTTCGATGTGTTCCGCATCATGGGCGGCTCACGCTCGGCTGCGACCTGGGTGAAAAATGGCTTGCAAAGCCACGACATGGTGCACTTCACCAGCAAGGGCTATACCATACTGGCCGACCTGCTCTACAATGCCCTGGTCGACGACTTCACGCAATACTACATCGACAACTATAGCAACCAATGATACTCGGCCAGTCACAAAACATATTCTCGCTGCTTTGGAACTACATCCTGAGTGTGTTCTCTTTCGACCCCAATAGCCCGCTGCTCTTCACGCAGCTGCAATTCTGGGCCTTCTTTGCCCTGGTCTTCACTTTCTTTGCCCTGGTGAAGAACCGGCCGCTCATGCGTAACACCTATCTCTTCTTTGTGAGCCTGCTGTTCTACTACAAGACCAGTGGCCTCTTTGTGGGATTGCTGGCGTTTGTGACCGTGAGCGACTTCTTTATCGCCCAGGGCATCTACAAGGTGCGCAACAGTGCGCCGTGGAAGCGCAAGGCGCTGCTGTGCCTGAGTGTGACCATCGACCTGGGCATATTGTGCTACTTCAAGTATGCCTATTTCCTGGCCGACTTCATCAATACCATCTTGGGCACTCACATCGTGGTGACCAATGTGGTGGCGGCGTGGGGCAACCAGATTCTGGGTTCGCACATCTTCAATGTCGACAGCATCATCTTGCCCGTGGGCATCTCCTTCTACACCTTCCAGGTCATCTCCTACACCGCCGATGTGTCGCGCGGCATCATACGCCCTGTGCGCAACATTCTCGACTTTGGCTTCTATGTGAGCTTCTTCCCGCAGCTGGTGGCTGGCCCTATTGTGAAGGCCAAGGACTTCATCCCGCAGTTGCACCGCAAGTACAACTTGAGCCGGCTGCAATTTGGCATGGCCGTGTTTTGGATTCTCAACGGCCTGCTCAAGAAGCTCATCTTGAGCGACTACCTGGCGGTGAACTTTATCGACCGCGTCTTTGAGAACCCGCACCTCTTCACGGGCTTTGAAAATCTCTCGGCGCTGTTCCTCTACTCGATGCAGATCTATGCCGACTTCTCGGGCTACACCGACATTGCCATAGGCCTCTCGTTGCTCATGGGCTTCTACTTGCCCCGCAACTTCAACTCGCCCTACAAGGCGCCCAACTGCTCCAACTTCTGGAAACGCTGGCACATCTCGCTCTCGAGCTGGTTGCAGAGCTATCTCTACATCCCGCTGGGCGGCAACCGCAACACCACCTTTGGCACATTCTTCTGGATAGGTTTCATGACCCTCTCGGCGCTCATCTTGTGTGGCAGCTGGTGGGTGGCCCTGGGTGTGGCTGTGCTCGCCGGCATGGTGGCCTTCACCGCCTGGCGTCATCCCGAGAAGCGGCGCAAGATCGATGCCAACCTCAATGCCATGATCACCATGTTGCTGGGCGGCTTGTGGCACGGTGCCAGCATGAACTTCATCATTTGGGGTGGCCTCAATGGCGTGGGCATGGTTGTGTTTAAGTTCTGGCGCGACTGGAGCACCCCGTTGCGCACCATCGTGAGCACCGGCATTCTGGCTGTGCTCGTGGGCCTCACATTCGTGTGCCCCGGGCCGCTGCTCAACATGTTCATCGCCTTCATGCTCCTCATCACGGTGAGCATGTGGGTGAGATTTATATATGCCCTGCTGCACGGCAAGCACATCTTCGGTTGGGCCGAGCATGCCTGGAGCGTGCTGGTGACCTTCATCTTCATCACCTTCACCCGCCTCTTCTTCCGCAGCGGTTCCAACCTGGACCCGGCTGTGGCCAACGATACTGCATGGTCAATTGCTACCCGCATGGTCAAGAGCATAGGTTCGCAATGGACTGCCAATCCGCTCGATATCATCAGCGCCTATCACAACGTGTTTATTCTCTTTGTGCTTGGCATGATCATCCACTGGCTGCCCACCCGCGTGAAGCGCCGCTACCGCATCATGTTTGCCAAGATGCCACTGCCGCTCATGTGCGTGGTTGTGATTGTGACGGTGTTTATCGCCTTCCAGTTCATTACTGCCAAGTTGCAGCCCTTCATTTACTTCCAATTCTAGGCAATAAAAAGAGTGCTAGCGAGTTGAATTATAGAAGGACTGCCGCGATATGAAACCCAGTGCAAATTGCGCTACTTCACTGGCCGCCTACGGCAGCTTATTTTCCCACGGGGCCGCAGGTGATGGCCACTTGACCCCCATGGATTGATTTGGATAAAAGGACTGATATAATATGATATAGAAATGGAAAAACCGAGATTGAAAATCCTGCTTGCGATGCTGCTGGTGATGGCAGTAGTCGTGGGCTATGCGCTATATCCAAAACCCCTGCACTTGGATGTGACGCTCAAGCAAGCCAAGCTTCCCAAGGTGGAAGCGCCTGCAAAGCCCAAGCTAGCCCAGCGGGCAGCAGCGAGAGCCGACTCGGCCCGGCGTGTTGCCGCTGTGGCCAAGAAGCCGCTGCTGCCCGACACGGCTCGGCAACGCATTCTCTTCATTGGCGACTCAATGCTCGATGGCCTGGCACCGCGCTTGGCAGGCTATGCCGAGGCCAATGGCTACTCCTACTATTGCGTGATATGGTACGGAAGCTCGACCCAGTCGTGGGCCACGACACGCACGCTCGAGCACTTTGTGCAGCAGGTGAAGCCCACCTATCTCCTCATCAGCCTCGGCGGCAATGAGCTGTTTGTGAGAGACCTGGATGAGCGCGACCAGTATATCAAGACGCTTGTCAAGAAGATAGGCGACTTGCCCTACATTTGGATTGGCCCGCCCAACTGGAAGCCCGACACGGGCATCAACAAGCTCATTCTTGCCAATGTGGGCAAGGACCACTTCTTCGACAGCAGCCACCTCACGCTCGAGCGCCGCAAGGATCACGCTCATCCCACGCCCAAGGCTGCCGCCCACTGGTTTGACCTCGTGGCCAAGTGGATGGAGACCGATTGCGCCCACCCCTTGAGGATGAAGGTGCCTGTGAAGAAATCGCCACTGCGGCATGTCGAGATACTAGGTATGGATGCTAAAGGATATTAAGGTCTATGGAAACTATTTTAGCCAAATTTTTTACCGAGGTCGACCCAGGGTGGTCGCTCAGCAGCTATGCATTCATGGTGGCGTTTGTGGTGTTCTATGCGCTCTACCTGCTCATAGGCAGCCGCCAGCACGTGCTCAGGGCCCTCTATGTGATTGCTTTCAGCCTGTTCTTCGCTTGGAAAGTGAATGGCTGGTTTATGCTCGAGTTGCCTGCCACTGCGCTGGTGGTGTGGCTCATGACCGGGGTCATGAAGCGCCACGAGGGGCGTGGGCGCAAGGTTTTGCTCTGGCTCACCCTGGTGGTGGAGTTCAGCCCGCTGCTCTATTTCAAATACACCAATTTTGCCTTGCTCACAATCAACCAGCTGTTGAGCGCCAATTTCCCCTTGCAGGAGATATTGCTGCCCATCGGTATTTCGTTCTACACCTTCCAGGCCATCAGCTACACCGTCGACGTCTACAAGCAGCGCTTCACCCAAGACTGCTCGCTGCTCGACTTCATGTTCTACCTCACGTTCTTCCCGCTACTCATGGCCGGCCCCATCACCCGTGCCGAGGTGCTGCTGCCGCAAATCAGGCGCCAGCATGGCGTGAGCTCGGTGCAGACCTATGGCGGCTTGTGGCTCATCATCTTGGGATTGCTCAAGAAAGCCGTGATTGCCGACTACATCGCAATCTACAACAATTGGATTTTTGACGACCCCACAGGTTACTCGGGCTTTGAGAACATGATGGGTGCGATAGGCTACACCTTGCAGATATACTGCGACTTCTCGGGCTACAGCGATATGGCCATAGGCCTGGCTGCGCTGCTGGGCTACCAGTTGAAGGACAACTTCAACTTCCCCTACAAGTGCACCAATGTGGCCGAGTTCTGGCACCGCTGGCACATCGCCCTTTCTACCTGGATGCGCGACTACATCTACATCCCCATGGGAGGCAACCGCTGCGGCACGGCCCGCACCTATTTCAACAATTTTGTGACGATGCTCGTGGCCGGCTTGTGGCACGGCGCCTCGTGGATGTTTGTGATATGGGGTGCGCTGCACGGCGGCGCCCTGGTGGTGTATAAGATGTTGCGCAAGCGCATCAGCCGCATTCCCAACACGCGCCTGGTGGTGGCCGTCTCGTGGTTGATGATGTTTGCATTCATCAATCTCACATGGGTGTTTTTCCGCTCGCCCAGCCTCGACACGGCATTCACCATCATCGGGCGCTCGTTCACCGACTTCGACATCGCCTATCTCGTGCCCTTCGTGATAGCCAGGCCCACGTGGTCGCTCTTTGTCGCCGTGGGCTTTGCCTTCCAGGCCGTGAGCACCCGGTGGTACTACCGCATGGAGGCGCGCTTCATCAAGTCGCCCTGGTATGTGAAGGCGCTGCTCTTGCTCATCGTGATACAGCTCGTGATCACCTTCCGCCAGACCGATGTTCAACCGTTTATTTACCAACAATTCTGATTATGAAAAAGTTTATTTTAATATTCCTGCTTGTGGCTGCATGTTGCATGCCATCTTTTAGTTTTACATTCTACAGGGCCAGCGACCCGGCGTTCTCCTATGTGGGACGCTACACGATGAGTGCCAGCGGCGTTGCCAGCTGGACGTGGCCCTATTTCCAATTCTACACGCAGTTTACCGGCACCAGCGCCGTGATGAAGGTGAAGCCCAGCAGCGGCTCATTCATGGTGGAACTCGATGGCGAGGAGCCTTTCCGCGTGGAGTCGAGCAAGGACAGTAGCATGGTGGTGCTGGCTCGGAACCTGAGCGCTGGCACCCACAAGCTGCATGTGGCCTACTGTGTCGAGGGCTACACGCACCGGCCGCAATTCTACGGCCTGCTCGTCGACGACGGCGCCAAGCTCTCACAGGCCACGCTCCCGCCTCACAAGATGGAATTTATAGGCAACAGCATCACCTGCGCCTTGGGCAACATGTGGAATGGCGAGAAACCCTACACCCAGAAGTTGCAAAACATCTACTACTCCTACGAGGCTATCGCTTGCCGCGCGCTCAATGCGCAATGCCAGGTGGTGGCTCGCTCGGGTTTGGGCATGTATCGCAACACGCTGGGCAATCCCAACGGCGACAAGAATGTGATGCCTGTCTATTACCCTCATGTGAATTTCTCGCTCACCGGCGAGCTGTGGGACTTCCCCCGCTACCAGCCCGACGTGGTGTGTGTGAACCTGGGCACCAACGACACGACCAATCCCAAATACTACGTCGACAAGCTCGCCGATGCCTACAAGGCCTTTGTGAGCCAGCTGCGTGAGCATTATCCTCATGCCAAGATTGTGCTGCTCACTGGCACCATGATCAAGGGCAAGCGCCTTGCCGATGTGCAGACCGCGCTCAACGAGGTGGTAGAGGCTCAGAAGCAGAAAGGCGACAACGAGGTTTACCGCTTCGACTTCACGCCTGCCGATGGCTCGCTGGGCTATGGCTATGCCAAGCACCCGTCGAAGCGCCAGCACGAGCAGATGGCTGCCGAGCTGGTCCCCTTTATCAAGAAAATAACGAACTGGTAAAATATAGATTGAGGAATGAAACTGAATTATTTGCTTTTATCGACTGCAGTTGCAGCCATGCTTGCCACGGGTGCAACCAGCTGCACGTGGCAGGGCGGCAAGAGCGGCAGCGCCGCCACCCAAGCTGCGGCTCCCAAGCCACGCTCCGTGCCTGCCGAGCTGCCCGACACGGCCTATCCATCGGCCGATGTGATTAAGTATAATGTCGAGATTGATGACTCGACCAGCCCGCGGGTGGACCTCTCCAAGCAATACTACGACGGCGATGATGTGCTCACATTCCGCAAGAATCCCCTGCGCAATGCCGACTTTGGCGGCCGAGTGAAGGGCACCCCCGACTCGGTGGCCGTGGCATGGGAATTTGAAACGGCTACCGACAACCGCAAGACCAAATTTGGCGTGTGGACCGGTGGCAGTGGATGGACCGGCCAGCCGCTTTATCTCAAGAAGAGCAACGAGATTGTGGTGGGCTCGCTGTGCAGCCGTGTATACTTCATCGATTTCAACACGGGCAAGGCGACGCGCCCCAGCCTCGACTGCCTCAATCCCATCAAGGGCACCGTCTCCAAGGATCCCGAGCTCCCATTGCTCTACGTGGGCCAGGGCGTGCCAGCTGCCGAGCCCTTTGGCAAGATGGCGTGGAACATCGACACCCGCAAACTCGTAACCCCGCCGGCGCGCGACCCCAAGGCCCTGCGCGGCTGGAACGGCAACGACGGCTGTGCTGTGGTGGTGGGCGACTTCCTCTTCTGGGCAAGCGAGAATGGCTCATTCTATAAGTACAGGCGCAGTGCCACCGGCGGCCTGCAGCGAGCCGCCGTGCTGCGCTACACCGTCAACGGCTCGGCACCTGGCACCGAGAATAGCCTGTGCGTGTATAGCAACTACGGCTTCTTTGGCGACAACCACGGCAATGTGATATGCGTCAATCTGAACACCATGAAGCCCGTGTGGCGCTACGACCTGCACGACGACATCGACGCCTCCATCGTGTGCCAGGTCGAGGGTGGCAAGCCCTACCTCTATGCCGCCTGCGAGGTCGACAAGCTCGGCCCCATCGGCCAGAGCCACATTGTGAAACTCAATGCCCTCAATGGCGAGCAGGTGTGGGAGACCCACATTGAGTGCAAGCAACTCAAGCTGGGCGAGAAGACTCTCGACGGCGGCGTGTATTGCACCCCGCTCCTGGGCCATGGCGACTGCGAGGGCCTGCTCTTTGCCAACGTATGCCGCAACTCGGTCCCGGGTGCCAAGTCGGCTGGCGAGTTCACCGCCTTCAGCACCCGCGACGGCCACATCGTCTACGTCACGCCCCTGCGCACTTTTGCCTGGTCATCGCCCGTTGCATTCTACAACGAGCGCAACGAGTGCTTCATCCTCACTGGCGACAGCGAGGGCAACGTCTATCTCCTGCGTGGCAAGACGGGTGAGATACTCTACAAGAAGCACATTGCAGCCAATTTCGAGTCATCTCCCGTGGTGGTGGGCAACGCCGCCGTGGTAGGATCTCGCCAAAACGGCATCTACAAGCTCGTGGTGCAATAACCCCCAGCCATCCCCATTAACCATCAAGCGCCAGCCGCACTCCAAGTCGTTGAGTGCGGCTGGCGCTGTTTTTATCTCAAGTGTGAGTGCATGTCTTGTTGTGGCCCTTGGTAGGACATCCGTGAAGGAGAGGGAGTGGGTTCCGGTGAGGGAGTTGTAACAAGTTGTCACAGGATTGTTACATGAATGTTACACGATTTTGACGATGCGAGTGGGGGAAAAGATGTAATTTAACGTCAAAATAAAATACGTAAAATTCAATTGTATGAAAAAGTCTAAAAAGGTTATTCTCAATGCTTTAGGTTAAGAAGGGAAAAAGGGTGGCCGCTTTGATCAGCTCATGCTCAACATGGCTCTGCAAAGGATCGACAACGAGGACTATAGTTTTGATGGGAAAATGGTATATGCCCACGATGGCAAGCACGTGTTGCGTTGCTTGGTCAACGATGAGCATGTAGCATTGCCCGAGGGGGGAAACGACAATAGGGGAGATGTGCTTCCGCTACAAGAAGTCGCTCAAGAGCGTCGACTTGCCCTCTACGCTCAAGGTGATTGAGCGCGAAGCTTTCGACGGCTGCGAGAGCTTGGAGAGTGTGGTGATTCCGGCTGGTGTGACCAGGGTGCGCGGCTTTGCCCTGGCTGGCTGCAAAAAGCTCAAGAAGGTGACCTTCATGGGCGTGCCCCGGCATTTGAGCCGCCATGCCTTCGACGACAGCAAGGGCCTGGAGTCGGTCGTTGTGCCTGCCGGCGTGCGGGCTGCCTTTGAGAAGAATTTGCAATACGACCAGGCCAGTTGCAGCTATCTCGTGGTCGAGGATGAGGCTGTGGTAGCTCCGTCACCCGTCAAGCCGGAGTCGGCACCAGCCAAAAAGGGCGATGCCAAGCCAGTCAAGGCCAAGAAGGCCTACGCCAAGAAGGCCTACGCCAAAGAGCCCGACGCCAAAGAGCCCGAGGCCAAGCCAGCCTCGAAATCCGCATCAGTCAAAAAGGCCAAGGAGGCCAAATCCAATAAATGAGCAAGAAGAAACAACTCACCTATGTTGAGCGCGATGTGAGTTGGATGTATTTCAACTACCGCATCTTGCTCGAGGCCGAGAAAGAGAGCGTGCCTCTGCGCCTGGGCATGGACGTGTTTTCCAACGGCAAACTGAGCGAGCTGCGCGTCGACTCCTTCAAGCACACCATGAAGGCCTATCGCCAGCTCATGAAGGCCTATGAGGTGAAAAAATACCGCGCTTGCGCCAATATTGTCCTAAATAAAATTCAGGGGATGGGCAAAGGTGCAGAATAACAATACCCTGCAAGAAACGGGATGAGA
>OMUK01000112.1 GCA_900314215.1 uncultured Prevotellaceae bacterium | reverse complement strand
GGCAAAATCCTGGGCAACTTTTTGTTGCTCAGGAACTTATAAATAAAGTTAAATTATAGTGTTGCGGAATTAAGGTTTATTAATTATTAAAAATTTTGCTTATGCGGAGATTTACTCTGTTATTGATGCTGGCGTTCTCGGTAATGGGGGCGCTGGCATCCAATGCCGTTGAGCACAGCCGCGATGTGGTGAACTACGACAACGCGGGCAGTGTGGCGGCAGGCACGACAGTGAGCACTGCGAGCATCAGGCAAGCCGAGGTGGCCCAAAGCCAGGACAAGCCCTACACCGAGGGCCTGCTCAGCGCCAAGGCTCGCAAGACTTATTCCAAGCGAGTGAAGTCGACTGCCCCGGTGGGCACCATCGACGACTATGTGGGCAAGCGAACGCTGATTTCGCACCCGTCGTCGGGCATCCTGATCACCAACACGGCGTCGACTGTCACTAAGGTGAGCGATGATAGCGTGACCATAGGCGGCGTGGTCTACAGCGACGTCACGGTGGGTGCCCACATCGATGTGGCCACTGGCACGGTCACCATTTATCCTCAGCACGTGGTCGACATCACGCAAGGCCCGGTGTGGATCTACAGCGTGGATGCCGACAACAACGTCTACAGCCCTACCGAGCCCATCAAGGGCGTGATTGAGGGTGGCAACATCCACATCGAGACCCCCTTTGGCTTCTTCATTGCTTCGGGCAGCTACAAGGGCTATTACCTCACCGTGGGCGTGCAGACCTATGCCGACGTGATTACGGCCAATGGCGCCGCTACCCACAAGGTGATAAGCTACGACCGCTACTTCTCGACCAAGCGCCGCAGTGTGAGCACGGTCAACGACTGGGTCTACGTGCGGCAAATTGGCGACGACAAGGCGCGCGTGGAGCACGTGTACACCAATAGCGGCTATGTGGCGCTCGACCTGAACCTGAACTACGACAAGACCATCACGGTCGACCCGCAGTCGCTCTTCACGATGTCCTATTACGGCACATTCAGCAACTATCCCATGACCGAGACCCAGAGTGGCGACACCACCATCAAGATCTCGGCCTCGTTGCTGTCGCCCATCACCACCACCTACACGGCCGGCGACTCGGCACAGGTGGTGTTCGGCAAGTGGATGGTGAGCTCCACGGCAGGCTCGATATCGAGCATGTATGAGAGCAGCGACTTCCGCGCTGCGGCCGCGTTCACCTTCCCCGAGAAGCCATTGGCCGCATTCTCGGGCTCGGGTACCGAGGCCGACCCCTACTTGATCAAGACCCCCGACGACCTGCTGGCACTGGCCGTGTCGACCAACACCGACGCCAGCAAGCGCGGCTCGCAAGCCACCGATTTGGCCAGCAACACCTATTATCCCGTGTATAAGGGCGTGTATTTCGCCCTGGCCAACGATATTGACTTCACGGGTTGGAAGTCGACCTATGTGCCCATCGGCAACAGCACCTATCGCTTCGACGGCACCTTCGACGGCAAGGGTTATACCATCAAGAATTTCAAGATTGCCGACTATGCCTACGACTACGTGGGCCTCTTCGGCAGCACAGGCCCCGAGAGCGTGCTCAAGAATGTGAAATTCAGCAACGCCCGCGTCACCACTCCCGGCTACAATGCCGGCATCCTGGTGGGCCGCGGCTGGGGCACCATCGACAACATCGAGATGAGCAACGTGCGCCTCTCGTCGACGGGCTACAACGTGGGCCCCGTGGCCGGACGCAGCATGGGCAAGGTGAGCAATGTGAAGGTTGAGGGCGCCAATGTGCAGGCCTACGGCTACGTGGGCGGCGCAGTGGGTTTTGCCTACAACGACCTGAGCAACGTGAGCGTCGCAGGCGGCACAGTTGCCCTGCTCCACACCCAGGAGTTTGCCGGCGGTGTGGCTGGTTTCATCACCCGCGCCACTTCAACCTCTCCCATAGTGAATGTGAGCGACTGCTCATTTAGCGGCACAGTCTACGCCAGCGTGAGCAAGGCGGTGCTGCTGGGCGGCCTCGCCGGCGAGGTGGGCCATGCCAAAGTGGACCGCTGCTATGCCGCAGCCCGCATCGTGGCTGCCGGCACCGACCAGATGTATCTGGGCGGCCTCATAGGCGCTGTGTACAACGTGACGGCTACCGACTGCTACACCTCGGGCCAGGTGGTGAACAGCTATGGCACCGACGTGGGTGGCCTGCTGGGTGAGACTCCTGAAATCTCGGGCTCTACATCGGGCACCTATCTCACCTCTACGTTCACCAATTGCTACTCGAGCATGATCGTGCGCACCGCCTCGACCGACTCTATCGCCGGCCTCGTGGGCGACAAGCACACCTATGTGACCTTCAACAACTGCTACTACGACCAGCAGATGGCCCACATCAACAATGCGACCTATGGCAAGAACACTGCCGAGATGACTGCCGCAACGGGGCTGCCCGGTTTCGACAGCAGCGTGTGGACCTTCACTCAGGACATGTATCCTCGCATCAAGAATAGCGACACGACCGACATCGCCGTGGTGGCTTCGGCTCCTATCATCCTTGCCGCTGGCGACAATGTGGACATGGTGCGCAACGACTTCACCTATCCCGACGCCAGCAACCTCGTGTGGCGCGCAGTGGTCGACGGCCAGTACAGCACCACTGGCGGCTATGCCTTCGCCTTCGACAACGGCACTGGCAAGCTCAACTACAACCAGTATACCGACACCATCGAGGTGCGCCGCAACAATGCCTACAAGCTCCTCTTTGTCAACATCGCGCCCATCCCGTTTGCTGGCGAGGGCACCGAGGCTTCGCCTTGGGAGATTGGCACCCGCGAGGAACTTGAGAAACTGAGCTCGATCAGCAACAATGCCTCGCTCACCTTCGATGGCAAATATATCAAGGTGGTGGCCGACATCGACTGCCAGGGCGACACCATCGTGCCTATCGATGATGACGACAAGGGCAAGCTCCAGTTCCAAGGAAACTTCAACGGCCAGGGGCACACCATCACCAATTTTGTGGTCAACAAGGTGGGCTACTATGGCGAGGGCAACACCTCGGGCAAAGACCCCGGTGAGGTGAATCCTCGTGATGCCAACAGCACCTACTATGGCGGCCTCTTCGGCAATCTGGGTGCCAACGGCGTGGTGCGCAACGTGGTGATAGGCAAGGAGGCACGCTACATGCTCTTCTCCTATGGCGGCGCTATCGCCGGCCAGAGCTACGGCACCATCGACAGTTGTGCCAATTATGCACCCGTCACCGTGTTCTTCTCGCGTGGCGGCGGCATCGTGGGCACCCTCAACAGCGGTGCTGTGGTGAGCAACTGCTACAATGCCGGCACCGTGCATGTGGGCAACAACACTGCCGGCGGCATCGCGGGCTATGCCAATGGCGCTACTATCACCAATTGCGAGAACGTGGGTGAAGTGGGTGCTATCTACATCAATAGCTACCAAGCTGCCGGCAAGCAATACTCGGCCGGCGGTATCGTGGGCAACAACTCCAAGAGCACCGTCACCAGTGTGGTGAACGCCGGCCCTGTGACCTCGCTGAGCCAAGTGGGCGGCATCGTGGGCTACGAGAGCGGCGCCAAGACTGTGGGCGCTGTGAACTACGGCCTCGTGCAGGCTACTGCCAATATCACCGCGGCTGGCCAGATGGCTGGCGCCACGGCCACCTCGACCTATGAGGCCTGCTACTACGACAGCCAGCTGCAAAAGCTCATGGCCGCTGCCAACTCTAGCGTGGAGGGCGTGACCGGCCTCAAGGCTTCGCAACTTGCCAGCGGCAACGTTGAGGGCCTGGGCGACGGTTTTGTGCAGGCAGCCAACGCTTATCCTATGGTCAAGGCAGCCAGCACCTATGAGGGCGCACGGCTCGCATCGCTGTCGCCCATCTACTTTGCTGACGGCGACTATGCCTCGAGCATGAAGTCCGCTGCAACGCTCAACAACACCTCGACGGTGGCCTACGTCATGCAGCATGGCACGGCATTCAGCATTGCCGGCACCGCGCTCAATGTCGCAGTGCCCGAGAGTGGCGCCTCGCTCGACACGGTGGTCGTGACGCTGGGCGCCTCGCAACGCCTCGTGCCAGTGAGTGCCATCAATGCCGACCTCTTCGACGGCGACGGCACAGCCACAGTGCCCTACTTGATCAAGACTCCTGCCGACATGCAGACCCTTGCCGACTTTGTGGCAACCACGGGCTATGACTACGCAGGCGCCTACTTCAAGGTGGCCAACGACATCGACTTCACTGGCAGCACCTATACGCCAGTGGCGCAGAACAATATCTTTGCCGCCGACTTCAACGGCAACGGCAAGACCTTCAAGCACATTGCACTCGACAATAGCGCCGACAAGACCTCGGCTGGCACGGCCCTCTTTGGCATCGTGGGCGCAACTGGCGCCATCCACGACCTCAACGTCGACTCGTGCAGCTTCAAGGGCTACAACAATGCGGCAGCCTTTGTGGCCCGCCTCTATGGCAAGGCCTACAACTTGACCAACCGCAGCGCGGTGAGCGCAGCATCGAGCTATGCTGCCGGCATCGCCGCCGTGGGCTACACCGGCAGCTCGGTTGCCAATTGCCACAACTATGGCGACATCTCGGCAACGACGGCCTATGCCGGCGGTATCCTTGGCTACAGCGCAGCCAGCACTGCTGTGAAGATCGACAGCTGCAGCAACGAGGGCGTCGTCGAGGGTGGCAAGGACTTGGGCGGCATCGCCGGTGCCGCTTCGGCCTACTTCTATCGCTGCTACAACAATGGCGGCGTGATTGCCACCGGCAATGAGGTGGGCGGTATCGCTGGCAGCATCTATGCACCCTCGGGCGTGAGCTATTGCCACAATACCGGTTCGCTCATGGCCGTGTACTATGCTGGCGGCATCGCAGGCCGCTCGGCTGCCCACACGCAGGCCGTGCGCCTCAATATCGACAGCTGCTACAACACCGCCGACATTGAGACCGCCACAAGCAGCTCGAAGCGCAACTTCTACTTTGGCGGCATCATAGGCGACATGCGAGCTGGCACCACGCTGAGCCGTTGCACCAACTCGGGCAACATCATCACCGACGATGGCTTCAAGACCTACTACTCGGGCGGTATAGGCGGCGACCTCATGGCCTCGGCCGCAGCCCCCGACACCATCATCGACTGCCACAACTCGGGCAACGTGACCGGCTACAACTCGCTGGGCGGCGTCGCCGGCAGCTTCACCGGCGACACCACGGCAATCATCATCGCCTGCTCCAACACGGGCGACATCACTGGAATCAATCCTACTACCGGCAGCCAGGGCGGCCTGGTGGGTCTGGGCGGATGCAGCATCTACAACAGCTGGAACGCCGGCACCATCACTGCAGCCAGCACCCAAGTGGGTGGCCTGGTGGGCTACTTCTCGGGCAAGAAGGACATATTCCAGGGCGATGCCAACTATGGCAAGGTCGTGGCTACCGCCAAGACGGGCACCCGCGTGGGCGGCCTCATTGGCTCGGGACGTCCCTGGATGACCGATTGCTACAACTTCGGCGAGGTGAGCGGCTACAGCAATGTGGCCGGCGTGCTGGGCTTTCCTGGCAACGCACAGGCTGAATCCTATGTGACCAAGGTGACCAACACCTACAATGCCGGCAAGTGGACTGCAACCACCACGACCAACAATGGCAACGTGCTCGGTTACAACTCCAGCTGCCGCTTCCTGGAAGTGGGCACTACATGGTATGACAAGGAAGTGAACGACGCTGTAGACTACGACGCCACCATCAAGGCGCAAGGCCTCACCAAGCGCGAGTTCACCCAACTCGAGATCGACTCGGCCTTCGACTACCAGGTGGCCTGCTACCCGTCGCTCAAGGTGATGCGCAACAACGACTACAACAGCTTTGCCGTGGCCATGCTGCTCCTTGCCGACGGCGAGGTGGCCGACAGCGTGTATAGCGACTTCCACGTGGGCACGCCGCACAACGCCGTGTGGACCTGCAGCGACAACCTGGCCATCGACGGCAACAACGTGTCGTTGCGCAACAAGACTGTGGGCGAGGCCGCGTGGGCAACGCTCACTGTGGGCAACCTCACCCGCACCTACAATCTCGTGCTCATGGCCGAGAACACCGGTGTGAGCGACACCAATGTGGCTTCTCGCACCATTGTGGCCCGCAGCTACTACGACCTGCAAGGCCGCGAGCTTGCCCAGCCCGATGCCGATGGCCAAGTCGTGATTGAAAAGGTTACCTACAGCGACGGCACCACCCGCGCCATCAAGCGCATGTGCCGCAAGTAGAAAGCTGTAGCATAATCCTCTGGTAAATTTCGGGGCTGCCTAAGCAAGCGTTTTAGGCAGCCCCGAATTTGTTTTTCCCCTGGCAAAATCGCAACGGTACAGGTCAACTAAAAAACAAGGAATATGCCGGCCTCCACGGGGCGGGCATATTCCTTGCTTGCTATATCACGCCGTCGTTGTTAAGGTCACACACCGAGTCGTCGTAGCTGGAAGCGCCCAGTATCTTGTTGCCCAGGGCGGTGACTTCTTTGGCATTGCTGCCTTTTTCTAACCAACGACTGTGAATGGCTTGAGGATGTTGCAATTCGATTGGGTGGGCGACTCGATGCCTCATGGGTGTCTTTCGGCAGCGGGCTAAAATTATTTCAGGATTGTGCGTTTTGTTACCGTTTTGTTATTTTTGTGCGAATAAGTTGTTATATTTTTGCAACGTAGATAAAAGGTAATTAAAACCACTTATTATTATGATTAAATCTCCAAGAATCCTGGTCGTAGACGATGAAGAGTCGATATGCTATGTGCTCAAGATCAATCTTGAACTTGCGGGCTTTGTGGTCGACACGGCATTGAGTGCCGAGGCAGCCCTCAAGATGAAGCTTGAGCAATACGACCTGTTCCTGTTTGACGTGATGATGGAGCGCATGAGTGGCTTTGAGCTGGCACAAAGGGTGCGCCAGCGCGAAGACCTGAAGACGGTGCCCATCATCTTTTGCACGGCAAAGGACTCGGAGGAGGACCTCTTGAAGGGCTTTGCCACCGGTGCCGACGACTACATCAAGAAACCCTTCTCGATGCGCGAGCTGGTGGCTCGCGTGCGCAGCGTGCTGCACCGCAGCGGCCGCTTCAATGCCGACCGCATTGTGTCGTATGGCAACCTGGTCGTCGACACGGTCGACCGCACCTGCACGATCGACGACAACCCCGTGCAACTGACCGGCAAGGAATTTGACCTGCTGGTATTCTTCCTCGATAACCGCGACAAGATATTCTCGCGTGCCGAGATACTGAACCGCGTGTGGGAGACGGGCGTCTACGTCGTCGACCGCACGATCGATGTGAATGTGGGCCGCCTGCGCAAGAAGCTGGGCCGCTATGGAAACAATATTGTAACTAAACAAGGTCAAGGCTATGGTTTCAAGACGAGTAATTAATGTGCAGACGAGGCTCTTCCTGCTGATCGTGCTCTTCACCTGGATTCTCACTGCCATATTCTTTGGCCTGCAATACAACCGCGAGCGCGACTACAAGATTGCCTCGCTCGACAGCCACTTGCAGATGCAGAATGCCAAGATACTGGAGCGCCTGGAGACGGGCGGACAGGTCACTCCGCAATTTGTGAAACAAATTGACCCCGACGACTCGCTGCGTGTGACGGTGATCGACCTCAAGGGCAATGTGCTCTACGACTCCAACGGCGAGGTGAAGGCCAACCATGCCAACCGCCCCGAGGTGCAACAGGCCGTCAAAATGGGACACGGCTTCACCAAGCGCCGCATCTCATCGACCAACAATCGCGAGTATTTCTACTCGGCCACCCGCGGCCACGGCATCGTGGTGCGCACGGCTTTGCCCTATAACCACTCGCTCACCGAGATGCTCAGGGCCGACTCATTCAACAGCTACCTGATATTGACCATCGCCGTGATCATGACCATCATTGCCTGGTTTGCCGCCCACAGCATAAGCCGCAGCGTGAAAAACCTGCGCAACTTTGCCAACGCGGCCGAGTTTGGCGACTTGAGCAAATATGAGGCACAGAGTTTCCCCGACGATGAGCTGGGCGAGATATCGAGCCACATCGTGAACCTCTACAAGCTGCAGCAGGCCACCGCCGAGGAGCGCGACAAGAACCTGCGCGCCGCCATACACGAGCAAAAGGAAAAGACGCGCATCAAGCACGAGCTCACCAACAACATCAGCCACGAGATCAAAACTCCCGTGCACGTGATTCAGGCTTGCCTCGAGACTCTCGAGAACAGCGACGGCCAGCTCACGCCCGAGATGCGCAAGGACTTGCTCGACCGCTCCTATGAGAATGTGAACCGGCTCGTGTCGCTCTTGGCCGACCTCTCGGTGATCACCCGCATCAGTGATGCCCCCGACCAGATACAGAGCGCCCCGGTCGACGTCACCAGCATCATCAAGCAGGTGGCCGGCGACATGAAGGTGTATCCGCCCGAGCAGCAAATGCGCATCCACATCGAGGTGCCCGATGGCCTCATCATCAATGGCAACCAGGGCTTGATCGAGTCGATATTCCGCAATCTCATGGTCAACGCCTTCAACTACAGCGGCGGCCGTGATGTGACGGTGAAGCTTGTGGAGGAGACGGGCGACTACTACCGCTTCATCTTCAACGACAACGGCGTGGGCGTGGAAGAGAAGCACTTGCCCCGACTCTTTGAGCGCTTCTACCGTGTCGACAAGGGCCGCTCCCGCTCGCTGGGCGGCACTGGCCTGGGACTGGCGATTGTGAAGAATGCGGTGCTCTTCCACAAGGGCAAGATCACCGTGCGCAACCGCAAGCTCGGCGGCCTGGAGTTTGAATTCACGCTACACAAGTAGCGACGATGATACTTAGATAGGTCTTTAAATCTTTAAATTATTGATTTTTAGTATATTGCAAGTAATTTGCGCTTGCGATAAGTGCCCTCTCTGTGCCCACTTGGGGCCATGGCCGCGGCCGAAAATGAAGAAAAAAATAATAAAATACAATACATTCTATTTATGAGTCCAATTTTTACAGTAATTGTCGTCATTTTGGTCGCGCTGGCCATTCTCGACTTGGTTGTTGGCGTTTCCAACGACGCCATCAACTTCCTGAACTCGGCACTCGGTTCTAAGGTTGCGTCCTTCAGAACCATCGTGAGCGTAGCTGCCGTGGGTATTCTTGTGGGTGTGCTCACCTCCCACGGCATGATGGAGGTGGCACGCAACGGCGTGTTTCACCCCGAGTATTTCACCTTCAGCGAGATCATGTTTCTCTATGTGGGCGTGATGCTCACCGATGTGGTGCTTCTCGACGGTTTCAACAAGCTGGGATTGCCCACGTCGACCACCGTGTCGATGATATTTGAGCTCCTGGGCTCGGCCATGGCTGTGATTATCTACAAGGTCAACACCGACAGCGCCCTCGCTGTGGGCGATATAGGCACGCTGGTCAACGGCGGCCGCGCCTTGGGCATGATTTCGGCCATCCTGGTCTCGGTGGTGCTCTCGTTTATCACAGGCGCTATTGTCATGTATATCTCGCGCCTCATCTTCACCTTCCGCTATGCCAAGCAGTTGAAGCGCTATGGAGCCTTGTGGTGCGGCGTTGCCATCGTGGGCATCCTCTACTTCGCCCTGTTCAAGGGCTTGAAGAGCTCGGGCCTGATGACCGACGAGATTTCAAGCTTCATCAGCAACAACATCTACATGGTGCTCCTGGTGGCCTGGATTGCGTCGTCGCTCATCTTGTGGGTGCTGCAACTGCTGCACGTGAGCATACTCAAGATCACCATCCTGAGCGGTACATTTGCACTGGCACTGGCCTTTGCCGGCAACGACCTGGTCAACTTCATCGGTGTGCCGCTGGCTGGCTTGGATTCTTATAAGATAGCATCGGGCACAGGCAACATGAATATGCTCATGGGCGCGCTCAACGACCCCGAGATGGCAAGCATGGGCTATCTGGCCATCGCCGGTGTGGTGATGGTGCTCACGCTCTTCTTCTCGAGCGATGCCAAGAAGGTGTCGAAGACCGAGCTCACCCTTGCCTCGCAGCAAGAGGAGGAAGAGCGCTTCAACTCCACGGCTTTCTCGCGTGCCCTGGTGCGCATATCGGTGAGCCTGAACAACTGGTATCGCCGCGTGCTGCCCAACCGGGTGGTCGACGCCATCAACAGCCGTTTCGCTCCCCTGAGCGACTCGGAGCGCGGCAGCAGCAACTTCGACAAGATACGCGCCGTGGTCAACCTGGCATCGGCTTCTATCCTGATATGCATCGGCACCTCGTTTAAGTTGCCGCTCTCTACCACCTATGTGGTGTTTATGGTATCGATGGGCTCCTCGTTGAGCGACCGCGTGTGGGGCCGCGATAGCGCGGTGTATCGCATCACGGGCGTGGGCACCGTGATCATGGGCTGGTTTGTGACAGCATTCATCGCCTTCTGCGCCGCCTTCATCATCTCCACGCTGCTCATGTGGTTCCATGGCTGGGCTCTGGCCCTGATCGTGATCGGGGCTGCCTACATGCTGCTGCGCCGCTTCCTCAACAAGAAAGAGAAGAGTGCTGCCGCTGCCAGCAAGAAGCTCATTGAGAAAGACGATGCTCCCGAGGATGTGCTCTACAACTGCACCCTCACCGTGGTCAACACCATGGAGGCTACCCACCGCATCTACAACCACATGCTCGTGTCGCTCTTCACCGAGAACCGCCACGAGCTCAGGCAAATGGTAGAGGAGAGCGAGCAGATGTATCACGAGGCCAACAAGCGCAAATATGGCATCCTCGCGGTGATCAAGAAGCTTGAGGCCCAAAAGGTGGAGACGGCTCACTACTATGTGCAAATCGTCGACTACCTGTGCGAGGTGTCGAAGGCACTGCTGCACTGCACCCGCCCGGCCTATGAGCACATCAACAACAACCACCGCGGCCTCACAGGCCCGCAAATCAAGAGTCTGAAGGCCATCAACGACCGTGTCGACGACATCTTTGCCAGCATCAGCACGATGCTCGACACCAAGGATTTCAGCGGCCTCGACGATGTGATGACCAAGCGCGACGACCTCTTCAACTTCATTGCCGACGTCATCAAGCAGCAAATCAAGCGCGTGCAAGAAGCTCCACAGGGCTCTCCCGAGGCTAGCACCCGCGGCAACTCGCTCTTCCTCAATATCATGAGCGAGACCAAGACGATGATACTGCAATCGCGCAACCTGATCAAGTCGGAGGCCTACTTCCTCAACGCCATCAAGGAGGGCGAGAGCTAAGTCGCCCCAGGGGCGACCCAAGCTCAATCCCTACTCCTTATTTCAACAGCATATACGAAACAGGGATTTAATCAAGTAGAGCCTTAAGTCTCAATGCCATGCTATTAAAGCCAGGACCGAAGTGATTCAGCCCTGGCTTTTTTCTTTGTGCGTTGGCGTCGCGCCACGCCAAATCAACAAAGCACAAATGCAAACCTGTAGGGGTCAATCTTGTGCTGGGCCAAAGACACGGTTCCATCATTTTGATAATCAATAAAATAGGATATGATATTGTCGTAGGCCGGCACAAGACCGCCCCCCCCCTGCGGGTGGGGTTAACCATGTGGCGGCGATTTCGCCAATGCGTCACCCCAAGATCATCGGTTAAACCTTTTAACTTACCTTGCTGTAGATGAAACTCACGATGGGGTGGGCGGTGAAGCCCACAACCAGCACGACGATGCTATCGGTCAGGCTCAACCCGGCCACAAAGTAGCTGAGCAGTGCCATCACTGCCGCTACTGCAATTTGTAAATGTGGCAATTTTGTGAGAGAAAAATTATTTAGCGGGAAAAAGGTTGTGGAATGAAAAGGAATTGCTAACTTTGTAGCTACAAATAAATCAAAAAAACACCAAAACTGAAATATAAAAATGGAAGTAGTAGGAAAAATTATCGAGAAACTGCCTGCAGCAAGTGGTACGTCCAGAGCTGGAAATGCATGGTCGAAACAAGAATATGTGCTGGAAACCGAGGAAGCTTATCCCAAAAAGATCTTCTTCAGCTTCTTTGGCGACAAGGCCAACCAGTATCCTCTGGAGGTGGGCCAGGAAGTGAAGCTGTCGTTCGACATCGACAGCCATGAGTACAACGGCCGCTGGTTTACCAACATCAACGGCTGGAAGGCTGAGCCCTATGTGCCCACAGCAGCTCCTGCAGGTGCTCCTGCACCCCAGGCTCCCGCAGCCGCTCCCGGCATGGCTCCCGTACCCCAGGCTCCTGCCGCAGGCGCAGCTCCTGCCGCACCCGTCGACTTTGGCGGCGGTGCCAACGACGACCTCCCATTCTAAAAAAACGTGTGGAGCATAGCGGGGGACTGCACCCCTCATACTTGAAACAACCGAGGCATTGCCTTGACCACACATGTGTGGCACAAATGCCCAGCCGGCGAGAGCATATCGGCTGGGCATTTGTGCTTAATTTTTTTTGTGTGGGGGAGCGTAGCGGCCTGTTGATGAGCGCTATTTGCTCTCTTTGGTGGCCAGCAGCAGGGCCTTGTTGAAGTCCTTGAGCTGGTCGCGCACCTTCTTGAGACGCTCCACCACCTCAAAGCGCTTCGACACGCCGTCGCGGTTGCGCCTTATCATGGCCTGGGCGGCATCGAGCTTGAGCCCTTTCTCCTTCACCAGGTAGTAAATCATCTTGATGGTCTCAATGTCCTTGGGCGTGTACAGGCGTATGCCCTTGGCGTTGCGAGCGGGCTTGATGATGGTGAATTCCTTTTCCCAATAGCGCAGGGTCGAGGCTGGGATATTGAGTATCTCGGCCACGTCGCCTATGCGGTAAAATCGTTTGGTCAATTCTTCCATGCCGTTTCCTAAAATCTGGTTTTAAAGCCCTGCAATTTGCATAGATTGCGATTTAGCAGTAACTTTGCGTGTTATTTTGTGTAAAGGTACTCATTATACTTTAACACGGCAAATAAAGGGAATTAAAAAAACAAAAATAGATATAGCAATATGATGACTGCTAATGAAATCCGCGACTCTTTCAAGAAATTCTTTGAGTCGAAAGGACACGTTATCGTCCCCTCGGCACCGCTGGTGATCAAGGACGACCCCACACTCATGTTTACCAACGCTGGCATGAACCAGTGGAAAGATATCATACTGGGCACCAAGAATCCTGAGCCGCGCCGCCGTGCCGACTCGCAGAAGTGCCTGCGCGTGAGCGGCAAGCACAACGACCTGGAAGAGGTGGGTCACGACACCTACCACCACACCATGTTTGAGATGCTGGGCAACTGGAGCTTTGGCGACTACTTCAAGGAGGGCGCCATCGACTATGCCTGGGAGTACCTGGTCGATGTGCTCAAGCTCGACCCCAAGGACCTGTATGTGACCGTGTTTGAGGGCAGCGCTGCCGACGGCATCGCCCGCGACGACGAGGCCGCCACCTATTGGGCCAAGCACGTGCCCGAGGACCACATCATCAATGGCAACAAGCACGACAACTTCTGGGAAATGGGCGACACGGGCCCATGCGGCCCTTGCTCTGAGATACACTACGACTCGCGCACGCCCGAGCAGAAAGCCCAGGTGCCTGGCCGCGAGCTCGTGAACAAAGATGACCCACAGGTGATTGAGATATGGAACATCGTGTTCATGCAATTCAACCGCAAGGCCGATGGCAGCCTCGAGCCGCTTGCCATGCACGTGATCGACACGGGCATGGGCTTTGAGCGACTGGTGCGCACGCTGCAAGGCAAGCACTCCAACTACGACACCGATATCTTCCAGCCCCTCATCAAGAAGATTGGCGAGATCTCGGGCAAGACCTATGGCCAGAGTAGCGATGTAGACGTGGCTATGCGCGTGATTGCCGACCACGTGCGCGCTGTGGCCTTCAGCATCGCCGACGGCCAGCTGCCCAGCAACGCCAAGGCTGGCTACGTGATACGCCGCATCTTGCGCCGCGCCGTGCGCTACGGCTACACCTTCCTGGGCCTGCGCGATGCATTCATGTATCGCCTCATCGACACGCTCATCGACTCGATGGGCAAGGCCTATCCCGAGCTGCCTGCTCAGGCCGACCTCATCAAGCACGTGATCAAGGAGGAGGAAGACGCCTTCTTGCGCACGCTCGCCACTGGCATGAAGCTGATCGACGGCATTGTGGCCGACGCCAAGAAGGCCGGCAAGACCCAAATCGACGGCGCCCAGGCCTTCACCCTCTACGACACCTACGGCTTCCCGCTCGACCTCACCGAGCTCATCCTCAAGGAGAATGGCCTCACCGTGAGCGAGGAGGAATTCAATGCCGAAATGGCCAAGCAGAAGCAGCGCGCCCGCAACGCTGCCAAGGTTGAGGCCGACGACTGGGTGGAGCTGCACGAGGGCCACACCGAGTTTGTGGGCTACGACCTCAGCGAGTGCGACACCGAGATACTGCGCTACCGCAAGGTGACGCAGAAGAAGAACACCTACTACCAGCTTGTGCTCTCGCGCACGCCATTCTATGCCGAAATGGGCGGCCAGGTGGGCGACAAGGGTGTGCTCACTTGCGGCGACGAGAAAATTGAGGTGCTCGACACCAAGCGCGAAAACAACCTGCCCGTGCACATCGTGAAGAAATTGCCAAGCGACGTGACCGAGCCCCTGCATGCCGCCATCGACGTGAAGGCACGCCGTGCCATCGCTTGCAACCACACGGCCACCCACATCCTCGACTACGCCCTGCGCAAGGTGCTGGGCAACCACGTGGAGCAGAAAGGCTCCTACGTCGACTCCAAGGTGCTGCGCTTCGACTTCTCCCACTTCCAGAAGGTGACCCCCGACGAGCTGCGCCAGGTGGAGCGCATAGCCAACGACATGGTGCGCCAGGCCATCCCGCTCGAGGAGCATCGCGACATGCCTATCGCCGATGCCAAGGCTATGGGCGCAATCGCCCTCTTTGGTGAGAAATATGGCGACAAGGTGCGTGTGGTGAAATACGGCCCCAGCATTGAGCTGTGCGGCGGCACCCATGTGCCCAACACCGGCAACATCGGTATGATCAAGATATTGAGCGAGAGCAGCATTGCTGCCGGAGTGCGCCGCATCGAGGCTGCCACTGCCGAGAATGTGGAGAATGGCATCTATGGCCTGCAAGACACCCTGGCCAAGCTCAAGGAACTGCTCAACAACGCCCCCGACATCACCGCTGCCGTCAACAAGGCCATTGCCGAGAACGCCAACCTGCGCAAGCAGGTCGACGGCTTCATTCAAGACCGCATCGGTATGCTCAAGGATGCCCTCTACAAGGACGCCCGCGAGGTCAACGGCATCCATGTGCTTCAAGCCGTGGGTCCCATTGCCCCCGACGTGGTCAAGGGCGTAGCCTTTGCCATCAAGGCCGATGCCAAGCCATCTACCGTGTTCCTGGCCGCCACCAGAGATGGCGAGAAGCCCATGCTCACCATTATGCTCAGCGAGGACCTGGTGAAAGAGGGCTTGCACGCCGGCAAGGTGATACGCGAGGCCGCCAAGGCCATTCAAGGCGGTGGCGGTGGCCAGCCCCACTTTGCCCAAGCAGGTGGCCGCAATGCCGATGGCTTGAGCGCCGCTATGGACAAAATGCTCGAGCTCCTCAACCTCAAGTAAAAAGAGAAATATATATAGCATTACATAAACAAGAGCCGCAACACCCCATGGTGCTTTGCGGCTCTTGTCGCTTAGTTGCTCGCAGTGATTGTCAGCAGGGTGCGGCCCGCGTGGCCGTCCGGTTTATGCCTGTGCAACATACTAATAATCAATAATATATTGTTCGGACTGCCACAAGGGCCGCACCCTGCCAATCCGTCAGTAAAACACCTTGACGGCCACGAGGGCCGCACCCTGCCACTGCTATAAAGCGGCGAAATCAGGACTTTTGGCGGAAGTGTCGGGCGACAACCGGGGGGGTGTTTATTTCTTTTGACTATTGATGTATTCCTCGTATTCCTTGCCGGTGTATTTGTAGTTGGCTAGGATTGCTGCGTCGTCAATGTTCTTCCAAACAAGATTGGAAGAAAGCTTGCAACCCCATAACCAGCCTTCCCAAGAAGCAAGCTTGAAGGTGATTGTTGCGCTTGAATGTGGATTTATTTTCTTTCCTGCAAAAGAGTCATTGTAGGGAGCTGGCTGTGAATGGTATTCAGAAGCATCATACTCCTGTGGGTAATAACTTGCGTGTGCCGAAATCGAATACCAGCTTCCCATTACTGTATAGTCACTGTTGTTCTTTACTCTGACTGTGCAGTCGTACCTTTCACGTTGGCTGGACATCATTAGCCCTCCAGCGTAGATCACGTATTCTTTTGAAGTTGAAACGATTTTGACATTCTTTTTGATATCATTCTTGGCATCGGTAGCCACCTTATTTGGTAGCCATTCCATGAAAGACTTGTCTTTGAAGGCTTCGGCCAAGTCCTTGTCTGATTCATTACCCTTAATCCATCCTGTTGCCTTGGCGAACTCGGTGAGCTTCGCCGGGAATGCGAAGAGATGCCTTGAGTTGACGATCTTGGCGGTATCGCCCGAAGCATCGACGTAGATTGTAATTGAGTCGTTGAGTGGTACCTCGTAAGTGCCTTTGCTTGTCCCTTCATCGATTTTGAAGTTTTCTAAGTCGGCCGTGAAAGTGTTGAAGGAATCGCAGGCCTCGGCGCCCGGATAAATCTTCACGATAGCGTCATGGTCATTGTTGCTTACTGCCTCTTGGAGGGTGCCAACCATTTCCTTGATTTCCTTGATTTTCTTGTCCTTGCCTGAGCAAGAGACCAGCATGATAGCCAGTATGCCCAAGGCGATAATTGAAATTTTCCTCATTGTTGTTTGGTATTTTTAGAGTTAATATTGTCAACAGCTTAGTTAAGCTTTTTATATTGGAAAAGCAAGAAATATTTTGATCAATCTGTGATGCAGCTTGCATGCTGTCGATCAATAATAAAAGGGCGCCGGTGGGGGCGCCCTTTTTGTGGCTTGGGATGTGGTGTTGTGGTGATTATAGCTCGTTTAGGAGGTCGGTCAGCGAGGTGATGATGCCGGGGTGCTGGGTGGCGTCGTCGGCATCGGTCCAGCCGCGGGCTTTGATCCAGCGTGTGGCGCAGCCCAGCGACTCGGCGGGCAGGATGTCCTTCTTGAGGCTGTCGCCCACCACGAGCACGTGGCTGGCGGGGAGCTCGAGGGCGTCGACACCCAGCTTGAAGAGGGTGGGGTTGGGCTTGCGCACGCCCACCACGCTGCTCTCGATGATTCCCTTGAAATACTTGCGCAGGTCGAAGTCGCGCAGCACGCTGTCGATATTGCCATAGAAGTTGCTCACGAGCATCATGGGATACCGCCCGGCAAGGTGCTCGAGCACGGGGCGCGCCTCCTCGATGCACTGGCGGGCGCGGTTGTAGCAATAGAGTGCCACCTGCAGGGCCAGGCGCTCGAGCTCGCTCTCGGGAGCTGCAAGAGAGCCTTGCTGTCCGATGTAGCCGAATTCAATCTTCATCTTCTTGATGAGCAGGTCGTGGAAATTGTCGCCTGGCAGGATGTGGCGCACGCGTGCCAGCTCGCGCTCGGCGTAGACGTAGGCCTCGCGAAACTGCTCGAGGCTGATGCCGACGCCTGCCTGCTGGTAGCCGTCCCATATCACCCAGCTCCAGTGCACGCCGCGGCTGTCGATGGTGCCGCCGTAGTCAAAGATGATGCCTTCAATATTTTCCATCTTGCAATTCTTTAAGCAGCGTCTTGCAACGGTGCTCGTGACTAACTATCATGTATACCATCATCAGGTTGAGCACCACGAGCTCAAAGGCGAAATAGAGCCACGGCATGTTGATGATCACCGAGATAAACATGGCGATGATGCGCGTGTTGAACGAGAGCATATTGGTGTACTTGATGAGGGGGAACGATTGCTTGCGGAAGGCGTCGCGGAACGATTGCGGTATCTCGCCCTGGCCGTAGCGCTGCTTGAGCTCGCGGCGCAGGCGCTGCATGCTGGGCGTCATCACCTCCTGGTTGGCCGTGTAGTTGCGGTAGAAGAACATGGTGAGCTTCGACATGAAGTTGCCGCTCCACGTGAGCTTGGCGTAGTCCTTGTCGAGCTCCTGGGTGGAGTCGAGCTCGCTGCCTTCCTTGCCCTTGAGGAAGTAGAGGTGGAACTGGCGGTAGTAGTCGGCCATGGCAGCTTGCTTGGCATGGCAGCCGCCGGCAGCGATGGCAAGCACCCATATCACCCAGTTGTGCTGGGCAAAGAAGTCGCCTGGCCACAGGTCGCCATAGTTGAGCTCGCGGAATACCAGGGCAAAATAGATGGCCACAAACCAGAAGTCGCCGCTCACGCCGTCGAGTATGCGCCCCACGCGGCTGTATTGCTTGGTGAGGCGTGCCAGCTGGCCGTCGGCGCTGTCGTAGGTGTTGGCCCAGATGATCAGGAAGATGCCCAGGTAGTTGAGCCAGCGGCCTGAGCTGTCGCCAAAGTAGAGCAGAACGCCGCCAGCCACGCCCAGAAAGATGGAGAGAATGGTGACCACATTGGGCGTGACCCCCAGTTTCTCAAAAATCTTGGCCCAGGCAAAGCCCAGGGGGCGGTAGAAGAATAGGTCGATGTGCTCCTCGGTGTCCGACGACTTGAGCGAGGCTTTGTATTCTTGTTTTAATGCTTTGAAATTCATGTTGTGTTTTGTCAATTGCCAGCACGAGAATGTGTGGAGAAAGCCAGCAAAATTTGTGATTGTGATTATGCGTTTTGTTTCTCCTTGATGATGGCCAGCAGGCGGCGGGCAATGTGGGGCGCGGCCTCGGTGCGGCAGGGCGCGAAGCTGGGCCAGTCGTTGAAGTCGATGATGCGTATCGTGCCGTCGGCAGCAATGATGCAGTCGCCGCCATACACCTCGACGTTGAGCTCGGTGGCCGCGCGCTGGCATATGCTCTTGAGCTGCTTCACGCTGAACTTGATGCCCTGCGACTTGCCGTTGATGGCTTCCAGGCCAAACTTGCTGTGGCCGCCCTCGTAGGGGTAGAACCAGTAGAAGAACGGGGTGCCGTTAACGCCGTAGAATTTCACCAGGTCGCCCTCGAGGTGCACATTGATCACTGCGCGCTTGATGCCGCGCAAGAAGTACTCTTGCAGCACTTCCTGGGCCTCCTCGGGATGGCGCACGTAGCTCACGTCCTCCTTGTGCATGGCGTGGAAGTCGCCGCGCTTGATCCAGCAACTCTTGAAGCCGGCCTTCTTGAGCATGGGCTTGATGGCCTCGTCGGTGTTGACAATGAGGCTTGCGGGATAGGGTATGTCGTTGCCTAGCAAGATGCGCGTCATGCGCTCGCGTGTGCAGTTCTCGATGCCGTAGCCCGAGTTCATCACAATTTTGCCAGCGTCCTCGAGTGCCTGCAAGTGCTGTATCGACCGCATCTCGCGGCACATGTTGAGTATCACAGGCTCCTCTACGCCATCACTGTTGAATTGCTCCTCGCTGTAGACGTTGACGTGGCAGCCACGCTTGCGCAGCTGCTCGGCGGCCAGGTTGAAGATGGCCGCGTCGTTGCCTATGTGATTGGGCGAGTAGGCACCGGCACGCATGATGCCGGCTATTTTTATATCTGCCATAGTTGTAATTTTATCTATAATTCACGTTTACTCGTTGATAAACTGCTGGGCCACGGCTATGTCGCTCGCGTGGTCCACATCGATGATCTTGTCGATGCTGTAGGCTTGCAGGTTGAAGCCTGCCTCGATGAGGGCGCGCTGGAAGTTGCGCATGCGCGATATGCCTTGCGCGATGCAGTGGTTGAGCACAGGGAAGGCCTTGTCGGTCATGGCGTAGATGCCGCCCGACACATATTTGGCTCCCTCGTAGCGCTCGTCGCTGAAGGCGGTGATGCGCATCGTGTGCTCGTCGGGCACCTCCACATATAGGGGCTTCTCGTCCTCGATAAAGGGCGTCACGGCCCACATGCCGTCGTGCTCGGTGTCGGCCTCAAAGGCGGCAATGTAGCGGGCGAAGTCGCGCTCCTTGAAGATGGTGTCGACCGTGGTGAGGCAGAACTTGCCGGGTTGCATCACTTTGCTCAGCTCCCAGAAGCTGTGCATGCTGCTCGGGGTGGTCTTCACCACCACGTTGAGCGGGATGTCGAGATGCACGGTGTCGAGATACTCGCGCACCTCGGTCATGAATTCATTCACGATGATGCTTATGCTCTGGGCATTGCAGCGGCAAAATATGTTGATGAGGCGCTGTATCATGGGCTCGCCGCCCAGCTCGACCAGCGGCTTGGGCTTCGTCACTCCCTCTTGTGCCAGGCGTGAGCCTTCACCAGCAGCAATGATTGCGTAATTCATAATTGTAATTTATATCTTGTTGTGTATCGGTGTCGTGTAACCTGAGCCCCCCAGCGCATTCTACTTGGTGCTGGGGTCATCGTCGTCGTCCTTGGTGAGGTCGAGCACCACATTGTCCTTGCTGCGGTCGAAGTACTGGCGGCGCAGCGGGTTGCTGTACATCTCGTCGTAGCGCTTGCGGTTGCGGTAGATGTCGATGGCCTTGTAGATGGCCTGGCGCATCGAGTTCTCCTGGGCTACGCCCTGGCCGGCTATGTCGTAGCCTGTGCCATGGTCGGGGCTGGTGCGCACATAGGGCAGGCCGGCAGTGAAGTTCACGCCGTCGTTGAGCGCCAGCGTCTTGAAGGGGGCCAGGCCCTGGTCGTGATACATGGCCAGCACGCCGTCGAAGTGGCGATACATCTCGGTGCCAAAGAAGCCGTCGGCCGCATAGGGGCCGAAGCACATTATCTTGTCGTTGTTGTAGGCCTCCTGGATGGTGGGCTCAATGATTTCTTTCTCCTCCTTGCCCAGCAGGCCGTTTTCGCCGGCATGGGGGTTGAGCGCCAGCACGGCGATGCGCGGGCCCTGGATGTCGAAGTCGCGCTTGAGCGATGCGTTGAAGATGCGCAGTTTCTCGAGGATGGCGTCGTGGGTCACGGCGGCCGGCACTTGGGCCAGCGGCATGTGTATCGTCACCAGCGCCACGCGCAGCGAGTCGTTGCACAGTATCATGAGGGCCTTGTTGCCATCGCCCATGCTTGCCTCGAGATACTCGGTGTGGCCGGGGAAGTCAAACTCGGGGCTCTGGATGTTCTCCTTGTTGATGGGTGCCGTCACCAGCACGTCGATTTTGCCGGCCTTCAGGTCGGTCACAGCGGCCTCGAGAGCCAGAAAGGCGGCACGGCCAGCCTGCTTGTCGGGCTTGCCCAGCTCTACCTTGATGTCCTCGTTCACCACTTCTACCAGATTGGGCAGGTTCTCTTTCAGGTGGTCGGCGCTCTTGGTGTAGTTGATTTGATAGGACTGCATCTCGATGGCCTTGCGATGATAGGCCAGGATTTTGCTCGACCCATATATGATGGGCGTGCACAGCTCCAGCATGTCTTGATTGGATAGGGTTTTCAGTATCACCTCATATCCGATGCCGTTGGTATCCCCTTGGGTAATGCCAACGCGTATTTTCTTATTGTCTGTCATTAAGAATCAAATAGTTAAGTACATAGCACACGCATGCCACTCGATGGCACAACTTGCCATGCTACATAATATTTGTCAAAGTTACAACAAAATTGGCAAACTGGCAAATTCCCACCCCCGCCAATAGCCATGCGCCTAATTCCCAATTCTCCCGATTCTCTTTTGCGCTTTGATTTATTTTGCGTATCTTTAGCATCCAATTCTGTTAAGGAATGATTACGCGGCTTAATAAAGATTGAAAGCAATGGCAGATAAGATAAAACTTATACCTTACGGCATATCTGATTTCAAACAAATCAGGAAGGAGAACAAATATTTGGTCGATAAGACGATGTATTTTCAGAAACTGGAGGACGCCGGCAACTTCCTTTTCCTTGCCCGGCCCCGCCGGTTCGGCAAGAGCCTGTTTCTAAGTATGCTGGAGGCTTATTATGACGTCAACGACAAGGATGACTTTGAACAGTGGTTCCAAGGGCTCTATGTCGATTCTCATTCCACAGTGTATCATAATCAGTATCTGGTGTTGCATCTTGATTTCTCATTGGTCGGAAGCGATGTTGAGAGATTGGAGGAGAACTTCAATAGATATTGCGACCAAGAGATAAACAAATTTGTTGAGGCTCATGTAAAGTACTTTGGCCAGGATAAGGTGGAAATGATAAAGAACGAACATGCTTCTATCCCAAAGTTGAATGCTTTACGCTCAACAGCCGAATTGCTTCAGCTTCCACTTTATCTCATTGTTGATGAATATGACAACTTCACCAACAATGTTCTAAATGTGAAGGGGCAGCAGGCTTATCATGATTTGACTCATGGCACAGGTTTCTACCGTGACATCTTCAAGATTTTCAAAGCCACGTTTAAGCGCATCATCATGCTTGGTGTCTCTCCCATTACGCTTGACGACTTGACAAGCGGCTACAATATAGCCCTAAATATAACGATGGATGAGCGATTCAATCAGATGCTGGGGTTTTCGGAGGAAGAAGTCCGACAGATGATACGCTACTATAAGGATGCTGGCGCCATTAAGCAGAGCGAGGAGGAAATCATTGCCGACATGAAGCCGTGGTATGACAATTATTGCTTTGCCGAGGAAAGTTTTGGTCGTGAGCCAAGTGTCTTCAACAGTGACATGGTATGCTATTATCTTGACAGTCTTGTCAATAAAGGCAAGCGCCCTAAGGAGATGCTTGATGCCAACACGGGTACTGATTACGTTAAACTGCAGCGGCTCGTCGAGATTGACCAGTCCAAGAGCAAGCGCATCAGTACCATCCATAAGATTGTTGAGGATGGCTACATCATCGGTCAGCTGGTGAGCCACTTCCCTGCGGAGCGAATGATGGAATACGGCAACTTCATCAGTCTGCTCTATTATTACGGCATGCTCACCATTGGCGGGGTGGACTGGGATATGCTGAAGCTCGTCATTCCTAACAACAATGTACGCAAGCAATACTATAACTACTTGTTGCAGGAGTACCAGTCCATCGACGCGCTTAATTTGGACGACCTGAAGGAGTGTTTCAAATTTGCCGCGCGTGACGGTAACTGGCGCCCGTTGATTGAAACCATCTGCAAGGCCTATCACGACACCACATCCGTGCGGCAGCTTGTCGAGGGTGAGCGCAACCTGCAAGGCTTCATGACGGCCTATCTGAACTTGACCAATTACTATGCTGTGGCACCAGAGCAGGAACTCAATCACGGCTACTGCGACTTCTTCCTTTTGCCTGACATTCATGCCTGGCTTCATGCCTCACACAGCTACATTTTGGAGTTGAAGTATCTGAAGGCCAATGCCACGGATGCCGAAGCACGAAAGCAATGGGATGATGCTGTGGAACAAATCAAGTGTTATGCCCAGGATGAGAAGTTGCGGTCTATGCTTCATGGCACCACGTTGCATCTCGTCGTCGTCCAAATTAAGGGGTGTGATCTGGTGAAGTACGACGAAGTAATTCCATAGAACAAATATCCATTCTGACGTTAAGAGCGGCATGTTCACTCCCATCATAGCCAGGCTGGCACAGCGGTGACTTGGTGCGGAAGAAAACAAAATGGCGGCGCAGGGTTGCTGCGCCGCCATCAAGCATGTAGCGATATCAAATTTCTTTATTTGTCAAACTTTGGAGGCATCTCTTGCGAGGGCTCGTCGGGAGGGGTTGCGGGCGAGTCGTCGTCGCTGGGCGTGGCGGCCTGCTGCTGGGCTTGCTTCTGTGCCTCTTCTTCTTGGTCCTTGCGCTGTGCCTCCTCTTGTGCCTTGCGCTGCTTCTCTTCCTCTGCTTGCCGTTGCATTTCGGCTTGCTCTTGGGCCTTGCGCTCGGCATCGGCCTTGCGCTTGCGCTCCTCGGCTATCTTCTGCAATTCCTCGGTGCGGCTTGGCCAGGGACGTGGACCGAAGATGCGCTCCACGTCGGCGGCATAAATCACCTCCTTGTCCATGAGCTCGTCGACCACCTTGTGGTGTCCCTCGGCATACTTGCTGATGATGGCCTTGGCACGCTGGTATTGCTCGTTGACGATGCGCGAAATCTCCTCGTCGATCACGTGGGCGCGCTCGTCGCTGTAGGGGTGCGAGCCCATTTGGCCCTTGGGGTCGTAGTAGGAGATGTTGGGCATCTTCTCGCTCATGCCGTAGTACACCACCATGTTGCGGGCGATGCGCGTGGCCTGCTGCATGTCGTTGAGCGCGCCGGCGCCTATGGTGCCCAGGAAGAGCTCCTCGGCGGCGCGGCCGCCCATGAAGGTGCATATCTCGTCGAGGAAGCCTTGCTTGTTCACGCTCACGCGCTCCTCGGGCATGGTGAGGTTCACACCCAGGGCCTGGCCGCGAGGCACAATCGATATCTTGACCAGCGGCTGGGCATATTGCAGGTGCCATATCACGGTGGTGTGGCCGGCCTCGTGCACGGCTGTCTCATATTTGTCTTGCTTGGTGAGCAGCATCGACTTGTTTTCCAAGCCCATGGTCACCTTGTCGATAGCCTCGCCGAAGTCTTGCATGGCTATGGCGGGAGCGTTGCGGCGGGCGGCGATGATGGCGGCCTCGTTGCACACGTTGGCTATGTCGGCGCCGCTCATGCCGGTCGTCTGGCGGGCCAGCAGGTTGAGGTCGACGCTGGGGTCGACCACTTTCTTCTTGAGGTGCACCTTGAAGATGGCCTCGCGGTCGGGGAGGGCGGGCAGGCTCACGTGCACCTTGCGGTCAAATCGGCCGGGGCGCAGCAGTGCCGGGTCGAGGATGTCCTCGCGGTTGGTGGCGGCCAGCACAATCACGCCGGCGTCGCCGTCGATGCCGTCCATCTCGGTGAGCAGCTGGTTGAGCGTCTGGTCGTGCTCGCTGTTGAAGCCCTCGTTGCTGCGGGCTGCGCCCACGGCGTCGATCTCGTCGATAAAGACCACGCAGGGAGCTTTCTCCTTGGCTTCGTTGAAGAGCTCGCGCACGCGGCTGGCGCCCACGCCCACAAACTTCTCTACAAACTCAGAGCCCGACCGGGAGAAGAAGGGCACTTGGGCCTCGCCGGCCACAGCGCGTGCCAGCATGGTCTTGCCGGTGCCTGGAGGGCCCACGAGCAGGGCACCCTTGGGCACCTTGCCGCCCAGTCGGCCATATTTTGCAGGATTCTTCAAGAAGTCGACAATCTCGGTCACCTCGTGCTTGGCCTCGTCCATGCCGGCCACGTCGTCAAATGTGATGGTGCCCACCTCGGTGTGCTTGTCCTCCAGGCCCTTGCGCAGGTTCTCGATGGCCTCGTCGAAGTGCTTGATCGACACGGCCGTGTCGTCGTCGTTGCTGGCGGCGGCCAGGGCGGCGTCGTTGCACACCTTGGAGATGTCGGCGCCCGAGAAGCCCGACGTCTTCTTGGCTAAGTCCTCGATTTTCACGTCGTGGGCAAGCTTCACGTGCTTGAGATAGAGGCTGAAGATTTCCACACGCTCTTGCTGGTTGGGCTGGCCCACATAGATGTGGCGGTCGAGGCGGCCGGGTCGCAGGAGCGACTTGTCGAGCGTGTCCTGGTTGTTGCAGGCGGCCATCACAATCACGCCGCTATTGGTGCCCATGCCGTCCATCTCGATGAGCAGCTGCGAGAGGGCCGGCGTGCGGCTCTGGTCGGCAGCCACCTCGCTGCGCTTGGCGCCTATGGCCTCGATCTCGTCGATAAAGACCACACAGGGCGACTTCTCCCGCGCCTCGCGGAATATCTCGTGCAGGCGCTGTATGGGGTCGCCGTATATGTTGGCCAGGTCGGGACCCGATGCGGTGATAAAGGGCACGTCGGCCTCGTTGGCCACAGCCTTGGCCAGCAGGGTCTTGCCGGTGCCGGTGGGACCCGAGAGCAGCACGCCGCGCGGTATCTTGCCGCCCAGGCGGGTGTAGTGCTCGGGACGCTTCAAGAAGTCGACGATTTGCAATATCTTGCTCTTGGGCTTGGTGATGCCGGCTATGTCGTCGAATGTGACGGTGTTGGCCAGCTTGGTGTCGTAGTCAAGGCCCTTGCGCACCTTCTCGATCGACTTGAGCAGGTCGTCTTGGGTCACACTCTCGTGACCGGCGCCGGCCGACTGCACGGCGGCGTCGTTGCACACGTTGCTTATCTCGGCGCCCGAGAAGCCCGATGCCTTGCGGGCGAGCTCCTTGGCGTCGACGCTGTCGTCGGTGGTGATGCGCTTGAGGTAGAGGTTGAAGATTTCCTCGCGGTCTTTCAACTCGGGGAAGCCCACATATATCTTGCGGTCAAATCGGCCGGGGCGCACCAGGGCCTTGTCGATGAGTTCCACGCGATTGGTGGCGCCCATCACGATCACGCCGTTGTTGGTGCCATAGCCGTCCATCTCGGCCAGCAGCTGGTTGAGGGTGATCTCGCGCTCGCCGTTGCGGTTGGAGCGGCTGCCTATGGCGTCGATTTCGTCGATAAAGATGATGCACGGCGCCTTCTCCTTGGCGTTGCGGAAGAGCTCGCGCACGCGGCTCACGCCCGAGCCCATAAACTCGCCTTGGAACTCGGCTGCCGAGGTTGAGAAGAAGGGTACATGTGCCTCGCCTGCCACGGCCTTGGCCAGCAGCGTCTTGCCCGAGCCTGGAGGGCCCACGAGCAGCACGCCGCGCGGTATCTTGCCGCCCAGGCGGGTAAACATCTTGGGGTTGCGCAGGAAGGAGATGATCTCGGCCACTTCCTTCTTGGGCTTCTCCATGCCGGCCACGTCGGCAAAGGTCACGGTGTCGGTCATGCGGGTGGGCTTGTCGAGCTGCCGCGTGACGCGGTCGATGGCGGCGTAGAAGTCGGGCTGCTGCACAGCTTTCTTCTTGGCGCGGGCAGCCAGCAGGGCGGCCTCGTTGCATATGTTGGCGATGTCGGCGCCCGAGAGGCCTGCGGTCATGCGGGCCAGCTTGTCGAGGTCGACGCTGCCGTCGATTTTCACATTCCTGAGGTGCACCTTGAAGATGTCGGCGCGGTCTTGCACGCTGGGGTTGCCTATATAGATTTGGCGGTCAAATCGGCCAGCGCGCAGCAGAGCCTTGTCGAGCACGTCGGCACGGTTGGTGGCGGCCAGCACAATCACGCCGCTGTTGTTGCCGAAGCCGTCCATCTCGGTGAGCAGCTGGTTGAGGGTGTTCTCGCGCTCATCGTTGGCGGCAAAGTCATTCTTGCGGCTGCGGGCGCGGCCTATGGCGTCGATCTCGTCGATAAAGACGATGCAGGGTGCTTTCTCCTTGGCCTCGCGGAACATGTCGCGCACGCGGCTGGCGCCCACGCCCACAAACATCTCTACAAAGTCGCTACCTGCCATTGAGAAGAAGGGCACTTGTGCCTCGCCGGCCACAGCCTTGGCCAGCAGGGTCTTGCCGGTGCCTGGAGGGCCCACGAGCAGCACGCCCTTGGGTATGGTGCCGCCCAGGTCGGTGTATTGCTTGGGGTTCTTGAGAAACTCCACAATCTCCGACACCTCTTTTTTCTCCTTTTCCATGCCGGCCACGTCGGCAAAGGTCACCTCCTTGCTCTTGTCCTTGTCCTTGACGTGGAGCTTGGCACGGCTGCGGCCCACGTTGAACACGCCGCCACCGCCGTTGCGGCCTCCCATGCCGCGCATGATCCATATCCAGAAGACCACGAGCAAGATGAGTGGTCCCCAGGCGATGAGCAGATTGGTGAAGTCGCTGTCGTTTTTATACTCGATTTTGCCGTTGAAGACGCCCGTCTGTTGCCACTTGTCGACCTTGTCTTCAAATTTGTCGCTCGACGGGATGGTGGCAATGATGGTGGGCGTTGCTCCTTGCTGGGCATGATAGTTGGGGCCAAACACCTGCTTGGCCATCGCTGGCGTCAGGAAGGCCTCGGCCTCGTTCTTATTGGCGTGCACCACAATCTTTGACACGCCTTTCTTTTCAACCCAGGTCTGGAAGTCGGTCCACGTCACCTCCTTGCTTTGGCTGCTGCCGTCGGCACCATACATCCAGTAGGCAAGCAGGCCAAAGAGCAAGAGGGCATACATCCAGTAGATGTTGAAGCGGAACCGCTTGCCCTGCGCGCCGTTGTTGTTATCGTTGTTGTTGAATATACCAGCCATTTTATTTTTCTAAATTTTTATCGATGCGTGCCTCTCGCCCGCCGCTTCTTGAGTGCTGGCCTGGGCCGAATCGTTTCCCCATTTGTTTTCTTTTCTCTCTGTGATATCTTTGACAAAGTTGTATCAATCCAAGTCGGGGATGCGTGTGACCTTGGCGTCGGCCCACAGCTCCTCGAGATTGTAGCGCACGCGGTAGTCGGGCAGGAACACGTGCACATATACTGTGCCATAGTCGAGCACAATCCATTGCGAGTTCTGGTAGCCGTCGTAGTTGAAGGGGCGCGTGCCCAGCTTCTTCTCCACATACTCGCGCACGCTGTCGGCCACGGCGTCGACGTGCATGGTGCTTGTGCCTGTGCATATCACAAAGTCGCGTGTGGCGGCAGTGTCGATATCGCTCATGTCGACGTGCACGATGTCGTGTCCTTTCTTCTCTTGGATACCCTCGATAATCGCTTGTACTAATGTTTCGTTTTCAGTCATACTTATGCAGTGTAATAATATTTTACAAAGGTACTGCAAAAACTGCGCCAAACGAAATCTTTTATTAAGTTTTAAGTTTTTACAATCCACAACGAGTAAAAGCGCAGTCAAATAGGACAGTAAACTGTGACAAACCGTATTGGCCGGCCTCGGGCCTGTGTGTCGGTGTCGGGCTTCTCCTGGCCGCAATTGATGCCGCGCCCGCCATGGCCAGCGGGGGCGTAACAAGGCAGAGCCTCGGGTGCCACTGCGGTGGCTCCCAAGGCTCTGTGTGGTGTCATGAAATCGTGACGGGGATTACTTCTCGTTGGCAATGGCCTCGACCAGGGCCACGGTGAAGTCCCAAGCCTTCTGCACTGCCGGGATGTGGCAACGCTCTTGGGGCGAGTGCACATTCTCGAGCGTGGGGCCGTAGGAGATCATCTCCATGTGAGGTGCCTGCTGCAAGAAGAGGCCGCACTCCAGACCGGCGTGGATGGCATTGACGATGGGCTTCACGCCGTAGAGCTTCTCCCACATGGCCACAGCATCGGCCAGGAGCTTGCTGTTCACATTGGGCTGCCAGCCCTGGTAGCCGCCGGCATAGTCGACCTTGCGGGCGCCAGCCAGCTTGTAGAGGGCTTCGATTTGGCCAGCGAGCTCATACTTGCGGCTCTCGACCGACGAGCGGGTGAAGTGCTCGATATAGATGGTCTTCTCATTCTCGAGGGTCTTGATGCTGGCAAAGTTGGTCGACGTCTCCACGAGATCCTTGATGTCGTGATCCATCGAGTACACGCCGTGCTGAGCCACATAGGCGGCTGCAATCACGCGGCGGGCGGTGTCGGCGTCGATCACAGTGGCGGGAGCGTCGACGCTCTCGCACAGCATCTCCATGGCCGGCTCGGTGGCCTTGTACTCATTCTTGATGTCGGCGGTGAAGGCATTGAGCTCAACCGAGAGTGCCTCTTTGTCGGCAGGTTTCACACCCACCACGGCCACTGCGTCGTGAGCGATGGCGTTGTGCAGGTTGCCGGCATTCACGCTTGCCAGCCTGAAGTCGATCTTCTGCTCCAGGCGATAGAGCAGGCGGGCGATTTGCTTGGTGGCGCTGGCATAGCCCTTCTCGATGTCGCTGCCCGAGTGGCCGCCATGCAGCTTGGCCAGGTTGAGGCGGAAGTACACGAGGTCGGCAGGAGCAGCCTCGGGAGTGTAGTCGAAGTATACCAGCGATTCCAGACCGCCGGCGCAGCCTATCGTGATGATGCCGTCGTCCTCGCTGTCGAGGTTGAGCAGGTAGTCGCCCTGCAGCATGTCGGCCTTGATGTTGAGCGCGCCGGTGAGGCCGGTCTCCTCGTCGACTGTGGCCAGGAACTCAATGGGGCCGCACTTGATGTCGGGGTCGGTCATCACGGCCAGCGCCAGGGCCAGGCCCATGCCGTCGTCGGCGCCCAGCGTGGTGCCATTGGCACGCACCCACTCGCCGTCGATGATGGTCTCGATGGGGTCGGTATCAAAGTTATGCTTTGACGAAGCCAGCTTCTCGGCCACCATGTCCATGTGGCCTTGCAGCACTACCTTCTTGGCGTTCTCATAGCCAGGGGTAGCCGGGCGGAACATGGCCACGTTGCCCACAGCGTCGACCTTGTGGTCGAAGCCGTGCTCTTTGGCGAAGTTCACAAGCCACTCGCGTATCTTGTCGAGTCGGCCCGACGGACGGGGAACTTTGGTGATCTGGTCAAAAATACTCCACACGTTGGTTGGTTTCAATTCTTTTAATGTCATGATTTTTGGGTGTTTTTTTTATTAAGATAATTGTTAGTTAAAGTTGCGCTTGACAAATTTATGTTAAATCAGTCTCATAACTTTGGTAAAGATACGAAATTTATTTGGAATAAATGGCAAAATCTCGCAAAGGTTTTCTATATTTGCAAAACATTTTTAATACGACGCAGTGACAATTGTAGTGGCGACAATAGTATTGATAGGCATAGCGGTGCTGCTGCTGGGCATCAAAATATTCTTTGTGAAAGGTGGAAAATTCCCAAATACACACATCCACGGCAACAAGGAAATGCTCAAGCGCGGCATCACGTGCGCTCGTGACCAAGAATTTTATAAATAAAACAATAGATATATTTACACAGAAAAATGGACTTTCGAAACAAGATGACAAAGCTTGTCATGATGGCAGCCCTCGCGCTGGGGCTCGTGTCGTGCGGCGGCAATGGCAACCAGCAAGCAGCCAAGCCGGCACTGCCCAAGCAGGCCAATGAGTCGATGGTGATACGCTATATCGACGACGACTCGATTGAGAAAAACTATAACCTGGCCAAGGATTTCAAGGAACTCACAATCACGATGCAAAACAATCTTGACGCCGCACAGAAGGTGCAGCAGCAAAACATACAGAGCCTCGAGAGCGAATTCCAAGCCAAGGAGAAGAGCAACGTTTATGCTACCGACCCCAATCAGGCTCAAGCCGACCAGGCCCGCTACCAGAAGGCCGTCAACGACGCCCAGAGCAAGCTGGCCGAGATGAAAAACAAGATGGACAAGACCCTGCAGGAGAACAGCCAGCAGCTGCACGACTCCATCTTCAACTATGTGGCCATCTACGCCAAGCAGAAAGGCTACGACATGATCATCTCCAAGAGCTCGGCCTATTATGTCGATCCTAAATACGACGTGACGGCCGATGTGGTGAAGGGCCTGAACCAGCGCTACACCAAAGTCGCCAAAAAGAAATAAAAAAAATCTGATGCCGGTCAATCCCCGGCATTCCTTCATAGAGCTACAACATTGAGAAAAGCCGCGGCCTCAGTAAGCCGTGGCTTTTTTACTATGCCCTTTCTCGAGCAGCGGTCCATAGACATAGAAACCACTAATGTTTTTTTTCGGTTTAATAGAAAAAGAGCGCAATAACTTATAATTTAATTTAATATAGCATGAAATTAATATAGTTTAATTAAAATCTCAATAATAAAACTTAGATTTGCAATCAGTGCAGATACAAGTTTTTTATTTTATAATTTTATGCCTATGCGAAAAAATAAACTTATTGCGCTAGTGGCGGCGCTGTTAATCCCTGTGTGTGCCACAGCCGAGGGAGTAGGCACTTTCAGCGGCGGAACTGGAACCGAGGCCGACCCATACCTCATTACCAAGGTTGCCGATCTGCTTGAAATCCAGAATTACCTCCACAGCGGGCAATCCACCTATGAGGGGTGCTACTTCATGGTGGGAAACGACATCACCTTCAGTGGCGAGTCGGGCCTCAAGACGGGGCTTAGCGCCCTGCCGTTTATGGGAAATTTCGACGGAAATGGCAAGAAGTTCTATGGCGTGTGCGACACTGTTGCTAGCAACGTCAACAGCTTTGCTGTGTTTTCTTACCTGGGAAGCAAGGGTGTTGTGAAAAACCTCACTATTGCCAGCCCTTTGCTCTATGCCCAGGGCTCTTTGCTCTACAGCTCCTTCTTGGTGGCCAATAATCAAGGCGTTGTTGAAAACTGCCATGTGACCAATGCCACCATGTATCTCTCTAACGCTAATCAAAACAACTTGAATGCCGGCCTGGTGGCTTACAACTTGGGCACGGTGAAAGACTGCTCCTTCTCGGGCACGGTCTATTCGGGTTGCGCCTTTGGCTCCATCACAGGTTCGACGCAGGGCGGTATGGTTGACAGCTGCACCTCGAGTGCCGACATCACCATCACCCGGTCCAACACCTACACGGGTGGCATCACCTCGTATGCCAACAACCAGAGCAATGCCAGCTACAACATCAAGGATTGCGCCTTCACGGGCTACATTCACATCGTCAAAGGCGGCATCGTTAATACCTATGTGGGCGGTATAAGCGGCTACAACTCGGGCGCAATCATCACCGGTTGCTTCAATCGGGGCAAGATTGTGGCTCTCAACCATGCAGGTGGCATCGCTGGCTTAGCAACTTCCGGAACCACGATTTCCAATTGCTACAATAGCGGTCTCATCAGCGACATTTTCATGGACCACGACTCGACCAGCGTGACCTATGGCATGCTCTCCAACCAGGGCGGCATCGTGGGCTACGGCATGAAAGGCACGGTGGAGCAGTGTTTCAACACGGGCACGATACGCAGCTTCAAGGCAGCCGGCGGCATCGCTGGCGCTGCCGAGGATTTCACGATCAGCAACAGCTACAATGCCGGCGCCATCGATGCGCCCTACATCAGCATCAGCGGCTCCACTTATATGCAATATGCCGGCGGTATTGTGGGCAATCAGTCGAGTGCCCAATTTGTTACGAAGCTCACCAATTGCTTGAGCTTGGGCACGATCAATGCAGCAAGTGCAGCGCGGCCTGCCCAGGGTGCCTATGTGGGCCACTATACCAGCGACGAGCGCATCAGCCTCACCAACTGCCACTACGACAGCCAGGTGGCAGGCTGGGGCAGCGACGAGACTGGCCCGCTCTCGACGAGCGAGCTCACCGCAGGCACGGCCTTGAGTGGATATGACGCCAGCGTGTGGGACTTCACCTCGGGCCTCTATCCTCGCCTGAAGTCGAGCATGGCTACCGATGCAGCCCTTGCCGGCGCAGCGCCAGTGATGCTTGCGAGCGCCGACGTGCACACCGCCGTGAAGAGCAACGTGACACTGGGCACGGGCTCGGGTGCCACATGGAGCGTGACTGGCGATGGCGCCTCGCTGGGCAGCAATGCCATCACCATCACCCGCAGCAGCGCTGTGCAACAGTTCACTGCGACCTCTACAGTGGGCACTGCCACTCGCCAAAACATGATGAAGATATACCCCGATATGTTCACCGGCTCGGGCACCGAGGCCGACCCCTACATCATCGACTCCTACGACGACATGAAGGAGCTGGCCAGCGTCACCACCCAGGGCGGGCTTGATTTCAAGGGACAATATGTGGCACTCGGAGCCGACATCGACATGCAGAGCGACGACTCCTTTGCTTGCATCGGGCTCAATCCAGCCTATCCTTTTGCTGGAACATTTGACGGTGCCGGCCACTCGCTCAAAAATTGGAAACTCTCTAACCAGACCAACCAGGTGCGAGAGAGCGGTCTCTTTGGCAACATCGCTACCACGGGCATGGTGAAGAACCTCACCATCGACGCCACCTGCTCGGTGGGCCTCTATCTCAATAGTGGCGTGATAGCCGGGCGTGTGTTTGGCGCTATTGCCGACGTGAAAGTGCTCCCCGCAACGCTGCTTAGCCGTGCAGCTGGCGGCACCTGGGGCGGCATCGCCTACCAGGTGGAGAGCACCGGCAGCATCACCGACTGCTATGTGGGCTCCAATATCACACTCTCGGGTGCGTCCAACCGTGTGGCTGGCATTGCTTGTGTCAACAATGGCACCATCACCGGCTGCCAGTATGCCGGATCACTCACTGGTACGGCAGCTAGCAATCTGGCCTGCATCGCCTGCACCAATTCGGGCACTATCGACAACTGCCTGGCTTCGGGCAACGTCACTGCGCAATCCAATGTGGGCGGCATCGTGGCAAGCAACATGGCCACCGGCGTGGTGAGCAACAGCCTGGCTACTGGTGTGGTCAACTACACGAGCAATGTCGACGCTGCTGGCGCTGTGGCTGGCGTGAATGCCGGCAAATTCAGCAACGTGGTCTACGATTCGCAAATCACGATACTCAACAACATCAAGGCCAGCGGCATCGAGGGGCGTCTCACCCGCGAGATCATCGCCGGCACCTATGGCGACCGCTGGACTGCCAATGGCACGACTTATCCACAACTCACCAAGTTTGCCTCGCTCGACGCAGCCATGATCACCAGCTTTCCCATCATCTTTGCCGACACCGAAAACCGCCGCGAGATGACCGAGGACGTGAAGGCTACCTGCTACAATGCCACGGGACTCACCTGGAAACTCGACGATGGCGACGACTTCTCGCTGCCCACTACGACCAAGGTGCTCACGTTTGACGGCGGCAATGCCTTCTGCGACGACAAGGTGATAGAGAGGTATGCCGGCATCACCCGCCAGATACCTATCTCGGCCTATGGCAACATACTGAGCGGCTCGGGCACCGAGGCCGACCCCTGGATTATTGCCACCAAGTCGGACCTCACCAAGCTTGCCAAGCAGTCGGCACTTGCTGCCAACCATGGCGACTATGCCGGCAAGCACTTCAAGTTTACTGCCGACATCGCCATGACTACTGCAATCCCAGGCATCGCCTGTGGCGGAGCCAAGAAATTCAACGGCGTGCTGCATGGCGATGGCCACACCGTGACTGGCATTGACATCTCGACCACGGCCGAGGCCACAGGCCTCGTGGGCTACTTGGGCGAGGAAGGCAAGATTGAGAACCTGAATGTGGCAAGCGGCACCGTCACTGCTACTCAGTGCTACACGGGTGGCATCGTGGGTCGTTGTGCAGGCACTGTGGTGAATTGCACCAATGGCACCACCGTGACAGGCGCGCAGTACTACACTGGCGGCGTGATTGGCTATGCCGAGGATGCCGCGCGCCTCGACAGCCTCACCAACACCGGGACAGTGACCTCGACCAACTTCTACACCGGCGGTGTGGCAGGCTACCTCGCTGGCAAGGGTACTGCACCCTATAGCCACATGGTGAACCGCGGCGCCGTGTCGGGCACAATGTATGTGGGCGGTGTCATAGGCTTTGCCCTTACCGATACCCTGTCGCATCTCACCAACTATGGCACCGTGTCGCCGTCTAAGACCTCGACGTGCAATATGCACGGCGGCATCATCGGTGTGGCCGATGCCTGCCGTCTTATCTGCAACGCGCGCAACTATGGCACCGTGTCGGGTGGCGTGACTGGCCTGGGTGGCGTGATAGGCCGTTACTGGCCTGTCAGCAATGCTACCGACACCCTCACCGTGGCCGACTGCCTCAATGCTGGCGCCATCACGGGCAAAACCGCATCGTCGACCAGCAATCTTGGCGGAATCGTGGGCATGAGCGATAATTACAGCCTCATTGTCGAGCGTTGTGCCAACACTGCTGCCATCACCAATCCCGCAACCAAGGTGTCGGCCAGCACAGCTGCTGCAGGCGGCATCGTGGGTGGCGGTTCGCCCACGATCACCAGTTGCTTCAACTCGGGCGTGATTTCTGGCCTGAACTGTATTGGCGGCATTCTGGGACGCATCAACGGCAACAACCCCGCCACGCTCACCGATTGCATCAACACGGGCTGGCTTGAGGGCTACAACAGCACCTCGGCCAACGTTGGCTCTATCTCGGGCTACTACAATGCCGCAACTACCTATAGCGGCTGTGTCTATGATAAGCAAATGAGCAACATCGCTGCTGTGGGCAAGGCCGACCGCACTGGTGCTGAGGGTCGTCTCACCAGCGAGATAGTCAATGCCAGTGCAACATCTGCTGCAGGCTACAATGCTCCTGCCACTGCCGCTTGCTATCCCGTGCCGGCCTCGCTGGCCAGCGACACTGCTGTGATGGTGGCCTCGGTGCCCATCTTCCTCGATGAGGGCGACACCCGCTACCTGGTGACCCACGACTTCGACCTGGGCGCACTCGACGGCCTCGTGTGGACCGCTGGCGAGCCCATCGTTATCGATGGAACTCGTGCTCGCATCACATCTAGCTACGACGGCACCGACACTGTCACCGCCACTTTGGGCAGCGTGAGCCGTAGCATTCCACTCGCTATTAGTTATGTCTACACTGGCATCACCACACCCTCGATGAGCAAGGGTCGCATCGTGACTGGCCGCTACAACTTGCAAGGTCAGCCTGTGGATGCCGACTACCGTGGCGTGGTGATACTGCGCTACAGCGATGGCAGCGCCATCAAGCAGTTGCAACATTAATCATCATTTCATAATCAGGAAATATAACTAGGGCAGGGTCGTCACTTCTTAGAGTGCGGCCCTGCCTGATTTGTTTGCCAATTGTGAAATTGGCGGGATGGGCGGGGGTTGGGGATTCGGTTTATTTTTGCTACCTTTGTGCCCGAATTCAGAAGGAGACGCCGGCCCATTGCTGCAGCCCTCACAAAAAAGGACGAACTAATGAACTGGATTATTTTGATTGTGGCCGGCCTGTGCGAGTGCTCTTTCACATTCTGCTTGGGAAAGGCCAAATTGGCTTGTGGATCGGCCCATGTGCTGTGGCTTGTGGGCTTTGCCGTTTCGGTCGTTGCCAGCATGTTGCTGCTCATGCATGCCTCGCGGTCGATGCCCCTGAGCATCGCCTATCCTGTGTGGACTGGCATAAGGGCCGTGGGCACGGTGCTGCTCAGCGCCCTGGTGCTGAAAGAACCGCTCTCGGCAGGACAATTGATTTTCACACTCATGATTATTGCCTCGGTAATCGGGCTTAAACTCACCTCACACTAATAAAAAGATAAAGAAGATGATGACAAAAGAAGAAGACGTTTTCCGCCCCATGCGTCGCAAGCGCCAGCAACTCAGCATGTCGCAATGCGAGGAGATACTGGGCCGTGCAACCTATGGCGTGCTCAGCGTGATTGGCGACAATGGCTATCCCTATGGCGTGCCAGTGAACTATGTGTATAGGGAGGGCAAACTGTATTTCCACACGGCCGTTGCGGGGCACAAGGTAGATGCCATGCGCGCTCACGACAAGGTGTCGATGACCGTCGTCGACAAGGACGAAGTGGTGCGTGATGAGTACACTACCTATTTTAGCAGTGTCATCGTGTTTGGTCACGTGCGCTTTATCGACGACGATGCCGAGAAGCTGCAGGCGCTCACCTGGCTTGGGCAGCGCTTCAACCCCGACGACGACGCAGGCTTGAAGCGCGAGATCGACAAGGGCTTTACCCGCTTGCACATGGTGGAAATCACCATCGACCACATCACGGGCAAGGAGGCTATCGAGCTCGTGGCGCAGCGCAGGTGACCACATGATTGCGCCGTGCCCCATGCCACTACAAGAAAAATCTCGCGAGCAATACCGCGAGATTTTTTTGCGCACATTACCAAGGCGGTTCATTGCAAGCGGTTGCCGACTTCAGCAACGCTCACGATCGCAAGATTTACGTATTTTCCTATATTTCTGGATTTCAAATTTACGTATTTTCGGATAAAACGGTCAAAAACATTTGCGTAAAATCAAAAACAGCGCTATGCACTGCCCCCCAATATGGTAATGTCGGCAGCCAATAACATAGTTAATCTGCCGTGTATTTTGGCGAGTGAACGCGGTTGGCAGGGTGCGGCCCTTGCTTCCTATGTTCAAAAAACAAGGAAATTACCGGGAAAATTTCAACGTTTCATGTTTTTTAACTTACTATGATGATTGATGTACAAATACTGATTGTCGAGGGGGCTTCTCGCCCCCTGGCCCCTCGGTGTCTTCAGGTATAGATTTAAGGTTTTTAAGTCTATACCCTGCGG